>JALNZQ010000045.1 GCA_023229165.1 Methanothrix sp. | reverse complement strand
GAGGGGCAAATGTTGAGGCCACAAAGGATATGGCGATGACATATTGCGGCAGATTGGTATCAGTGAGGGAAAGCGCCGGCCTCATGATGAGCAGCATGGCCAGGGATGCACAGAGCAGGCGAGAGCCACGGCTGAGGAAGAATACGCCGGCCAGGGGAATGACGGTGAAGGCTCCTGCATAAGGCAGCATCAGGACCATCAGTCCGATGGCTATCCTTGCGATATCTTCCCGCTCCATGAAACTACAAGACAATTTTCATCGCAAAAATACTTTGCCTATGAAAGATTCATTGGGGCACAACTATGATTTACCGCCTATACGAGCATCTCCTGCAATCCAGGATCGCAAAAAGCAATCTGCCCGGCTGTGTGGCTGTTGTTCTCAGCTCCGGGGATCTATTCGATGATGGTCTGGTGCGCCTTTGCCAGCTGCTGGAATGGAGCCGGTCCATTGGTCTTACCTCCCTGCTGCTCTATGTAAACGATGATGCGCCCATGCTCCTGCGCAAGATTGCCTCAAAGCTCGCGGCTGTACCCGCTAAAATCAGCTTGCACACTGCAGAAGGCGTAGAGCAAACTGGCACAGGCGGCCCGCTCAAGGTAGTAATATCTCTGGGCTATGGAGGCAAGCGCGAGGTGGCTGAGGCATTCCGAGGTCTTCTCAAGGACGTGGAAACGGGACATCTGCATCCCGAGCAGATCGACGAAAAAACCATAGAATCGCATCTGCGATTTACCCAGAAGCCTGATCTGGTGATAAGGGCGGGTGGAAAGAGACTGAGCGACTTCATGATCTGGCAGGCAGCCTATTCAGAGCTTTATTTTACCGATGTCAACTGGCAGGAGCTGAGAAAGATCGATTTTCTGCGTGCCATCCGGGACTGCCAGGGAAGGGAGAGACGCTTCGGCCGCTAGGTCTCTAGATACTCTTATGGCTTTCCGGTTTGGCAATGTCCTTGGCGGCAAGGATGCAAAGAAAACGGGACGGAATTGTCTCCGAGATGACGATATCGTCGTTAACAGTCATCATCTTCACACCGGCCTCTTGCGCTGCAGCGGCATCCGCCTGTATCACTCTGGGGTTGCCGGTGCGAAAGGTCGCCACATGCCAGGCCTTCTCCGGAGTGGTGGATAGATGAACGTACCTTTGCGATGCCGATTTGATGCCGATCTCCAGGATCCTGTCCGCCTCCTCTTCACTTGCCCCATAGTAGAGTTTGGGTAGCTTATTTTCCGGGTGATCAAGCTCTACATCTACAGAATGGCCATATCTGGCTCTGACTTTATCGTCGGCAATCTCATATCTATGCTTGGAATCGGACTGTACGAGCGCAATCACCAATTCTTTGCCAGCCCAGCGATGCCTGCTCGTCACCACCTGGCCTAGCTTGTCGAGATCGACCCAACCGCGGGAGTCCATAACCAGGCCCAGATCACCTGGAAAATGCCGAAGACCCCCGGCGACCAGCCGACCAAGCTGCTCCGTCTTGGTTTCATCCAATAGAAGCTGACCGGCAGAGCCGCACTCACAATGCTCTCCCCTGAAAAAACCGTGTTGAGGGCAACGCTTGATCATCAGTAGAACTCCTTATCTTAGGATGGGTTCTACGCATAGATATATCTGACCGCTGAGCAAAGTCTCAAATATGTTCGCTCTAAAATAAACCCTCATGCCCGATTCGAAGGATGTCGAGAAAAAGATATGCAAGATGCTCGATATGGGCGATGAAGAGCTATTGGCGGAAATGGAAAGGTCTTTCCAACTCTCGGATGAGTGCCACCAGAGGATCAGCGATACCCTGGAGGAGATGATGCAGGAAGTAGACCGGCTCATCTCTCGAATTGACGAAATAGAGGACGAGTCGCTCGAAGACGTGGATTTGGAGTCGAGCACAAGGTGAAAACAGTGGATAGCCTACCTGATATTCAAGCTTGCGAGCCAGATTATCCCTTCAATTTAACCAGAGTGGGAGTGACCGGCGTCAAAAAGCTGGTGAAAGTTGAGCGTGGAAATGATGAGCGGCCCGTAGTTCTCATCTCCAATTTTGAGGTCTTTGTCGATCTTCCATCTGACCGCAAAGGGGCCAATCTCTCCCGCAACTTTGAGGTGATAGACGAGGTTTTAGAAGAGGCCATTAACTGCCCTGTCTATGAGATAGAGGAGCTATGCGGAGAGATTGCCAAGAGACTTCTTTCCCGGCATGAGTACGCATCCCGGGCGGAAGTAAAGATGAAAAGCGAGTACATTGTGCGCAGACAGACGCCTGTGACAAAAGTCAACTGCCAGGAGGTTGTGGACATCTTCGCCGAGGCAGTGGCCAGGGCCGGGCCCACCGGATACGTGCGAAAGACGGTCGGGGCCGAGGTTCTGGGCATGACTGCCTGCCCATGCGCTCAGGAGATCATGAAAGAGCAGGTTCGCCAGGAGCTGGCCAAAGCGGGTCTCTCTCTGGAATCGGCAGCAGAACTCGCTGAGCGTCTGCCCGTGGCCACGCACAATCAGCGCGGCCGGGGTAGTATCTCTGTAGAGGTTCATGACCGGCGCTGCGTTTCCATCGACATGATCATTAAGATCATTGAAGAGTCCATGAGTTCTAAAGTCTATGGGCTATTGAAGCGTCCGGACGAGGCAGTGGTGGTAATGAAGGCGCACAGCAACCCCAAGTTCGTGGAGGATTGCGTTCGAACCATGGCCCAGAAGCTGGTCGAGGCATTTTCCGATCTTCCTGATGACGCTGCTGTGACCCTAAAGCAGATCAATGAGGAGAGCATTCACCAGCACAATGCCTTTGCGGAGAGAACGGCTAAGATGGGCGAGCTGCGAGCGGAATTAGCCCGCGTTAAAGGGAATGATGAATAAGGGACTGATAATGACAGAAATCGAAAAAATAGCCGTTCCTCTCAGAGAGCTGCTCTGCGAGAGGGAGATCATTGCCAGGTGTGAGCTTCTCCTTCGCACCTACGATATTGTTCGATCTGCAAAATTAAGCGACCAGGAGCAAATGGAACTTTGCAGAATTGTGGGCGAGAGAATTGCTCCCGGCATCTTTGCCAGCATCATGGGCAAAGAGCCCATATTGTCCGACCTGCCCACACTTGATTCCTACACCCAAATTGATGGCCGCATCTTTCATTTTTCGCACACCAAGAGATACAGCAAACAGGACTTCGCCAATGCCAACAGTAAGCTGCTACGATCTCTTCCCGAGCTGAAGATCATTCTGCAGCAGTGCATGGGGGATCGACTGACAAATTTCATGAATGACGCCGGGTACACCCTCTCTGCACAGAGCCGGCAAGAGTTGACATTTTCAGCCGAAAAACGCACGGCAAAGGTGTTTGTAGTCACAAGCATAAAGTCCCTTGATATCAATAATTACAGTCCCGTGTCCGGATCCGACTATATCATCCTGGTGGCAAGCAGCGAGACTGTAGAGCCATTTGTGCAGTTCTTCCGAGAGAATGGGCAGGCTGCAGAGGATAAAGGTCTTCAGATCTGGATAATGAACATGGAGAAGGGCACCATAGATCCCTTTATAGGTTATACTACCGATCTGGATATCTATAATCAGTTTAACAATCCTCGTCTGGCAGAGATGGTGAGAAGCAACTGGAGCCGGAGCGATAGTCAATAGCTCGGGACCCATTTTTTAGTAAATCTTTCTCTTATTTTGGTAGGTTAATCAGGGTGCCAAATATTATTATTATTAACTAATTGGCTTACTGCTCTTTGAAACTCAAAGCAAGTATTAAATAGATAGAGCGCGCTAAAAAGAATGGAGAAATGGAGAAAGCAAACCCATGGGGTGGGGTGTATGAAGCTTTATCTTACGTTATCGGTTATGTTTTTGGTCATGATTAACGTCGCCTTAGGTGCAGTAGGCGATGCGGGTATCTCGGATACAGCCGCCACTCTTCAGCCGGAGCAAAGCTCTTCGGCCGGCATGGATACGAATTCATACATGCTGAGCCAAAAATCCACTTACGCGGCCCCGCAGATCGGTGGGCCAATGCAAGAGCAAATGACGGCAGAGGAGCTGGGACTCTCGCAGCCGCAAATGGAGAGCTTCGCTCCCGATGCGAGTTTGGGTTTCGTGTCTGCCTCACAGCCAGTCGATGCGGCCCAGGTAATATCTGCGCCTGTGCGATCTTCAATACCGTCTTCAGTTCTGCCTTCAGCACAGTCTTCGGTTCAGGTTGCATCGGCCGGTTCCAGCGTCTGGTATTATCCCAGTTCCGTGGTTTCCGCCAACAGATTCTATGTCCAGACTGCCACCGGCTTTAGGACGATGGGTGGATGTAGCTATCGAGGCTATCTGCCCCTTTGGGCGGATATCAAATCAAGCGGAAACTTCTTTGTCTACGAATGGTATCCCGGACGGTCCACCCCCTCGGTGCGATGGTGGGGCTGGACAGGGACGGGCTGGAAAAAGGGCTGGTTTTGCGGGGATGTAACGGGATGGCATATCCTCTGCTACAACAGCGGCATCTGGTCCAACTACATCTACATTTATGTGTATCCCAACGGTTTTGCTCTATCTGAGCCATCTGGCTACTCAACTGCTACGGCAAGCATGACCGCAGCATCTTTGCCCTCGGGTTCGCCCATTCCGCCGGATCCCGGTACCGAGGGGCTTGTCCTGCCTGACTTCAACCAGTACAGGCCTGTCACAGACCAGAGTGGCTACATTTATCCTGTCCAGGAGAGCACCTTTACGGTTCCCATTTCATCAAGCGGAACGGGACTGGTCGAAAATCCGGCTATCTCAAATCCGGCTTTGATAAGCTATCCGGATCAAGCTGCTTATCCCGGTACAACAAGCCTTCTCGGCCAGGCAAGCTCTTCGAGCAAGACATGCACCACCTGTACCAGCTCCACCGTAATTGCAGGCGGCGTTTCCAGCAGCTATCCTTATGAGATGAGCTGCCCCACCTGCGCCACTTCGGCAAGTCAAAGCGCGCCTTACGGCTACGCTGCGCAAAGCTACCAGGCCGTCTATCCCGTGCCATCCATTTGCAAATGCAATGAGTACTACGTCCAGAGCTGCCCGGGAAGGCTGGCAACTGTTGCAGGCGTATTCTGTGGGGGATGGCTGCCTCTCTGGTCCAAAGTAAGCCGACCGGGTGCATATTGGTCCTTTGAGTGGACGGTTTGCAGCAGCGGGCCAAGCTACTATTGCTCCCCCGAGGTCAAGAACTTCGGCTACAAGAGCACCGGATGGTACCAAACCTGGTTCAAGGGAAATAATCCCGGCTGGCATATACTCAGCTACCACTGCAATGATTGGTCCAACTACATTTACATCTATGTCTGGCCGGCAGACTAGTTGGTACGACCATTTTTCTGTATCTCATCTTTTTTGGGCGATCGGTTTAAATACCGTGAGCTTGAACGATGTTCGGATTGATATTACCTTGGAGGATGTTTATTGGCAAGAAGATCACAAAGAAAGGCTGAGAGCAGAAAGGCCAAGCAATGGTATAAGGTTGTAAGTCCGGAGATGTTCGGCAGAGTTCCCTTTGGTGAGACGGTCGCCAACGATCCGGAGAGGATTGTGGGAAGGATCGTTGAGACCACACTGGGAGACCTCACCAACAACTTCTCTAAGCAGAACACCAAGCTCAAGTTTAAAGTGGATCGTGTGGCCGGAGATTCGGCATACACCAAGTTCATGGGCCATGAGATGACCACGGATTATGTGCGCTCCCTGGTCAAGAGAAGGACATCAAGAATCGATTCCATTGTGGACGTAATCACCACGGACGGTTACCATGTTCGAATCAAGCCCAGCTGCTTCACCGTGAAGAGGGCGCGGGCCAACCAGGTCAAGAGCATCAGAGAGCTCTCCAAGAGGGTCGTCTTAGAGCGGTCGAAGAGCTTGGACTTAAGCCAGTTGATCCAGGAAGCTGTGGGTGGCAAGATCTCTTTGGATATCTACAAAGAGGCAAAGACGATCTATCCCCTGAGGCGCGTGGAAGTGCGCAAGACCGAGATCAAGTCCGAGCCGGCCATGGCAACAGCAGCGCCGTCTCCAGTACCAGAAGCTCCGACAGCCTAATCTTAAGTCTCACACGCTAAATTTAATGGAGATCTCCAGCGCCTTTCTTGCGGCAAAGCTTGAAGGGCGCGGTTAGAGATTTTTAATAGCAGTTAGCTGTGCTTTTTTTAAAAAATTTTTCTGGTATTTCTAGAAACAAGAGAATGAAATATATTCTTGAAGAATCTCTAAGTCCGTTATGAAATGGGTATTCTTAATTGCATTATGTCTTGTCCTCTTCTGCTGCGCGGGGTGCCTGGAGCAGAAAGATAGCACCACTAAGGATGGCGGTAATGCTGCTGACAAGAGCGTGGAAAAGTTAACCGTGACCATAACCTCACCCAAAGCGGGAGAGATCCTGCAGGGAAACAAAGACGTCAGCTTCGATGCCGTGACAAGTGCGGGCAAAGAACCGCTCAGCTATCGCTGGAGTTCAAGCATCGACGAAGAGCTCTCGACCAGCCGCAAATTTATGCAAAATCCCTCCGGGCTGAGCAAAGGCGGCCATGTGATCATATTGAAGGTCACTGATGCGGCCGGCAGCTCCGCCCAGGGCAGCGTCTTGATCGAGGTGATGTAGTGATCGAATTAATCTGAGTGACGATTGGACGCAAAAGCATTATAATGCTCTCCAGCGAAGCTAAAATCATATGACAGACGTCCCTGATATTCCCCTGGAGCAGATTCAGCAGCGTGTAGTGGCCATGTGGATGGGCAGCTTCTACGGCAGCAGCGGCTATGTGGCTCGAAAGCTCGGCAAAAAGGGTCTGCGCGAGTTTCAGGGCAGCGGCGCCCGCCAGGTGGCTGCCACCTTCAGGCAACTGGGCCTGGAGAAGCCGGTAGATGTGGCTTTAGCCATGGCAACCAATGACAAGAACCTCTTCGGAAGCGTGGTGGAGGTTACGGAGAATGACGGCTTTGTGGAGATCAAACGTCATCGCTGCGGCTTGATGGAAGGTGCTAAATCCTTTGCTCGCGTGGGGGCCAGCCTGATCGCCAAGGAGCACTGCAGGACCTGTGTGGAAACCCACTGGCAGAAGGTCTTCTCCGACCTGAAGATGAAGCTCGAGGTAGAGCATACCGAAGACGGATGCATCATGAGGATCTCCGAGCAATAAATTTGAAAAAAAGGCGGATGCATTCCCTTAATGCAGATCCGCTTTGCAGAGGATTCTTTGCAGATATTGATCCATGGACCGGCTTTTATCAAGGCTAATTTGATGCAGTTTTGGCCCGCGATTTTGCAGCTTTTTTCTTCATGTTCTCCGCAATCCGATTTCTATTGGCTTTCAACTTATCTCTGACTTCCTGTGCTTTTTTGGCTTGGCTGGAGGCAGTCACTTTGCTCTTTTGCGAAGAGGCTTTCTTCGTTCCTATGGCCTTTGAATTGGTTTTTTTCGTCGTATCTTTTGAGCTTTGCGCTTTTTTACTATTATCTACGACTGGGCTGCTTTTCTGGCCTTGATCAGATTTTGGGCTGATAGTCGCTTTTGTCTTGAACTTAATTATTGATACAGGCTCTCTTGCGAGTGTGTCCTTAGCTGGATTGAAGATAGCTCCGGCAGCAACTTGAGAATTTGCACGTTCTTGATCGGATAGGACGCTGCTTTGCCCCTCGTTGGAAAGATTACTGCTGGTAGCATTTACGAATCCCGATTCTTTTTCTTGAGATTTGTTCATCGATTGATTTGTCGGCGTTGGGCTCGCTATCGTCTCATTTATCAGGTTGTTCTTGTCGCTACTTTTTTTTGCCGATTTTGCAGAAGACGATGAAGAGGACGAGGATGAACTATGATGTTTTATAACGGGGGAGTTGCCGCTCTTGTCTACGGAATTTCGTGAGCTGCTGCTAGATGATTTGCTTGCAGCAACGACCTCTTGACCGGATGGCAGCGAGGCATTTTTTTTCGATAGGTTGGCAACGTTTTGTTCCTTGGTTTGACGGCTCACGTTCTCCAAGGACCGGGAAGAATTCGTGCTGATATTTCCGCTCTTCTCCTTACCGTCCGTCATGGGCACGATGCCGTTTTCCGGACCCTTGAGATCAAGGCCGACTAGAGCGTCCTTATGATCCTGATTCGAGGCAAAAGAGACGAGATCGGATATGAGAAATATGGCCAGACCGGTCATGCAGATCAAAGCCAGTATCACGAGAACGCTGATCAGCTTGGGATATTTATTCATCAATTTTTCACGAGCCAGACCGTAGTATGTAATGCTCGACCCTGCAAAGTCCTTCATACATAAACAGATATTTTTTAAAGTTTATAACTGTTACGATCAAGAAAAAATTATTGAGTGATAAAACAGATCATACACTCGTATCCACCTAAGTGACTACAGGCATCCCTGCCGCCTGCCAGGCAACAATTCCGCCCGAGATGACAAATGCATCGCGACCGCCATAGACCCTCAGCGTCTGAACGGCAAATGCGGCATTGGTATCGATTGTGCCGTAGACGGCAACCTTCTGGCCGGCAGGAATCATGCCCATCTGTGATATCAGATTTTCCAGGGGGATGTTCAATGCTTGCGGAATGTGGCCACTCGCATATATTTGCGCCGCACTGACGTCCACAACGGCCCAGTTCTTATCCAAACTGGTTTTGTTCAGGTACTCTGCCACGCTCAGGACATAGAAACCATTGTTCATTGCCCCCTTAAGGAAGGAATCGGCCTTGGTCATGTAGTCGGATGACAGGTCTTGTCCCGAAGAGACCAGGACAGGGATGACGGATTCTTTCTTATTGGAATCATTAAGCGATGAAGTTGCCCAGGGCTGGCCCTTATAGCTGTCTGCAACTGTTTTTTTCTCTACAAGGATCTGCTTATTCATTTGATCCACTTTGTTTTGATCATCCAGTACCGGGCTCTCTTCCTGCGCACATGTTTGAACCAAAAGGCAAGCCAGCGCCATTAAACCGAGAAGTATTTTTCGTGATCTCATTTACAAACACCTTTTATCACGGTAATCTGCTTCCTAATAATAATGTTGGGCTTGCAGTCCTGCACATGTATGGGTGGCAACTGAATCGTTAAGCCGTCTCGATCATTTCGCCTCAATAATATAATAATCAGTATTCCTATATAAAAAATGAGGGCACTGCAATTAAACGATTTGTTAAGTAAATTATATATACTGTTATGAGCTTATTAAGCTGACTGAAGGTGAGTGATATGAAGAAGTTCATATGTAGAAATTGCGGAGTTGTAAATGAGGCATCCAAAGCGGATCTGGAAAGCACCGGCGAGTGGCTGCAATGTGCACTTCCTCAGGGTTTTGAATGGATTTTGCCAGCGGGAAAAATTACCCCGATTGTAGGCGAGCCGATATACATTTCCGGAATGGGGGAGCATCTCTCCCGCGAAGCATATTTGAATAAACATGGCATTGATCCGGAGATTGCCTACAATCTGATGCGTGGAAATTCCGGATATCAATCCGCATCGCTCAATTTCGCCGGACAATCTCAGACAAAAAGCCAGATGAGCACAAAGAAAAAAGCCCAAAACTGGCTTGATGAGGACGACTGGACCTCATGATGCATAGTTTGGCTCTGTAGTAATCTTATTTCTACTTGTTCAATAGTAGATCTGTCAATCGCGAACGATAATTTAGGTGTCCTGATGTCCTTGAGATTGGGGATGCAATCTTTTCGCAAAGGCGATAAAAGCCCCGTCCTTTTGGGCGGGGAACATTCACATTCCAGATAGCATAACCCTGTGCATTTATTCTTTGCACATTCTATTTTGAATCTTAAGCTTTCCCGGCAAGAAATCGCTCATGATTAGATGGATAGATTAAAATATGCATATGAGGCAGTCACAATGCGTTGAGGAATGAGTATGAAGGAGAGTCTTGATGAAATCGGCTCGCGTCTTCGTGAGCTGAGGGAGCTAAATCTGGTATCGTCTGAGGAGATGGCAGAGCACCTTAAAGTGCCTGTGGGGACATACAACTGCTATGAAGATGGAAAGCTGGATATTCCAGCCAGCATTCTCATCGGCATTGCGCGAAAACTCAACGTAGATACAGGCCTGTTGCTCACAGGCGAAGAGTCCAAGATGAGCATCTTCACCATTACTCGAAATGGCGGGGGAGTGGAAGTGGAACGCAGAAAGCAATACCACTACCAGAGCCTGGCCAGAAAGTTCGCTCATAAAAAGGCTGAGCCTTTTATAGTCACTATCGATCCCAGGAAAGGCAGCCCATCATTCTACAATCATCCGGGCCAGGAGTTTGAATACGTGCTAGAAGGGTCCCTCAAGATCACCATTAACGAAAACGACGTGGTGCTGAACGCTGGAGACTCCATATTCTTCGATTCGTCTTATAATCACTTCATGGAAGCCTTAAACGACAAGCCGGTGAAGCTGCTGGCTGTTGTCATGTAAGAGAAGGGAGTGGATTGGAAAAATGTCGTCATTATTGCCAAAGTTCGTCTCTCGGGTCGATTACAAATCATACGAGGATTTTAAAGAAAATATGAAGATCCTGGTTCCCGAGAACTTCAATTTTGCTTACGATGTAGTTGATGCCTATGCAGCAGAAAATCCAGATAAGCGCGCCTTAGTCTGGTGCAATGATCATGGAGAAGTGAAGATCATCACCTTCAAAGATCTGAAGAACATGAGTGATCGGGCCGCCAACCTATTTTCTAAATATGGTCTGCAAAAAGGCGATACGGTCATGCTCACCCTCAAGAGCCGCTGGGAGTTCTGGGTCTGCATGGTAGGCCTAAACAAGATCGGAGCCATCTCGATTCCTTCCACGCATATGCTCAAGGCCAAGGATTTCGTCTATCGCATCAAGAAGGGCGATCTGAAGATGATCATTTGCATCGCAGAAAATGGTGTGCCTGACGAGTTTGATGCGGCCCATAAGGAGCTGGGCAATATTTCCCTGCTCAAAGCTCTCGTGGGAAGTGCCGGCCAGTCACGCGAGGGCTGGATCAATTTCGATAAGGAGCTAGAGGAGACCTCGTCAGTTTTCGTCCGCCCGTCAGGAGAGCAGGCGACGAGAAATGAGGACATCCTCCTGGGATACTTTACCTCTGGAACTACCGGATATCCAAAAATGGTCAAACACGATCAGACTTATCCCCTGGGCCATATCCTCACTGCCAAGTACTGGCAGAATGTGGAGGACGACGGACTGCACTACACAGTAGCGGATACGGGGTGGGCCAAGTGCGCCTGGGGCAAGATCTATGGCCAATGGCTGGCCGGCTCGGCGGTCTTCGTCTACGATTATGATCGATTTGATGCAGGAAAGATGATGGATGAGATGGGCAAATATGGAGTGACGACCTTCTGCGCTCCGCCGACCATCTTCAGGTTCATGATCAAGAGCGACATGTCCAGGTACGACTTCTCCCGGCTTAAATATGCGGTTACAGCCGGAGAGCCGCTCAACCCATCGGTGTATGATAGCTTCCTCGCTACCACGGGCCTGCGGCTCATGGAAGGATTCGGCCAGACGGAGACTGTGGTCTGCATTGCCAACTACCCCTGGATGAGTCCCAAGCCCGGCTCGATGGGCAAGCCTGCACCGGGATTCGATATCTTGCTGGTGGGCAAGAACGACAAATTATGCGAGGTGGGCGAAGAGGGCGAGATTGTGATCAAGACGGACAAGGGAAAGCCCGTCGGCCTTTTCACCGATTACCATTCCGATCCGGATAAGACCCGTAACACCTGGCATGATGATTACTACCATACCGGAGACACCGCCTGGCGAGACGAGGACGGATTCTTCTGGTTCATCGGCAGAACCGATGACATGATCAAGAGCTCTGGCTACCGGGTAGGGCCCTTCGAGGTGGAAAGTGCCCTCATGTCTCATCCTGCTGTCCTAGAGGTAGCCATTACCGGTGTGCCTGATCCCATTCGAGGACAGGTGGTAAAGGCAACCGTGGTCCTGACCAAAGAATATGCAGCCTCTGAGGAGCTGAAAAAGGAGCTGCAAACCCACGTAAAGAAGGTCACAGCGCCCTACAAGTATCCGCGAATCATCGAGTTCGTAGAGGAGCTGCCCAAGACCATAAGCGGAAAGATCCGGCGGATGGAGATCCGGGACAAAGACAAGCCCTATCCACTCATCAATGCTTTGGAATGCAAAGCATGCGAGCGGTGCATTGTGGCTTGCCCGGCAAGCGTATTGAAGATGGGCGAAGCGCTCAATTCCCGAGGCTATCACTATGTGCTCTATTCCGGAGACGGCTGCATCGGCTGCGGTGCATGCTATTATACCTGTCCTGAGCCGCTGGCCATTGAGGTTCATGTGCCCCAGAAAGAGAAGGCAGAGGGGAACTGAAGATGGCATCTCAGTTGATTGACGGAAACAGCGCCGTGATCGCGGGCGCTCTTTATGCAGGCTGCGACTGCTTCTTTGGCTACCCCATCACTCCCGCCAGCGAGATATTGCAGCAAGCCTCTCGCCATTTCCCGATGCTTGGCCGCAAGTTCGTGCAGGCAGAATCGGAAGAGGCGGCAATCAATATGGTCTACGGGGCGGCAACCGCAGGACATCGAGTGCTGGCGGCTTCCTCCGGACCGGGCATGAGCCTGAAGCAGGAGGGAATAACTTACATTGCCGGAGCACAGCTTCCCTGCGTTATTGTTGATATCTGCCGGGCGGGTCCGGGTCTGGGCAACATCGGACCGGAGCAGTCGGACTACAATCAGGCCTGCAAGGGCGGAGGGCATGGCTGCTATAACAACATCGTTCTGGCACCGGCAAGCGTGCAGGAGATGTGCGACTTTACCCGGAAAGGCTTCGAGCTGGCATTTAAGTACAGAAATCCCGTGGTGATTTTGGCGGACGGCGTGCTGGGGCATATGGTCGAGCCTCTAGAGTTTCCAAAAGAGGCGATAGAGCCCAGCATTGACACCACATGGGCCGTATCCGGTCGGACCGAGACCAGAGGAAATCTGATAACCTCAATTATGCTAAACTTCGATGATTTGGAGAGGCACAACTACATGCTGCAGGAGAAGTATGAACGCATAAAGAGCAGCGAAGCGGCATGGGAGGGTTATCGGCTGGAGGACGCCAGTGTTGTGCTGGTCTCCTACGGCATCAGCAGCAGGATTGCAAGGTCGGCAGTGGATGCCGCCCGAAAGGAGGGCATCAAGGCCGGTCTCTTCCGGCCCATCACGCTCTTCCCATTCCCGGAAAAGGCTGTGCGCGCGCTGGCCGAGAGCGGCTCTAAGTTCATCTCCGTGGAGATGAGCAACGGACAGATGCGTGAAGACATTCGCCTTGCCAGTGGCTGCAGATCGGTAGAGCTGGTCTGCCGCTACGGAGGAAATTT
Organism: Methanothrix sp.; assembly: GCA_023229165.1. GTDB lineage: Archaea > Halobacteriota > Methanosarcinia > Methanotrichales > Methanotrichaceae > Methanothrix. The sequence continues at coordinate 1,678 of JALNZQ010000045.1, read as the reverse complement.
GATCCGGCTAGATTCAATCTTGGAGAAGATCAGGGAGGTGGCCTAAAATGGCGGCAAAAGAAAAAGTGATTGGTGGTCATCCCGGAATGTATGGGGAGTTTCCCAGAAAAGGCGGAGCTGCTCCTACGGCCACACACTACTGTCCCGGCTGCGGACACGGTATTTTGCATAAGCTTATTGGCGAGGCCATGGCTGACCTTGGCATTCAGGACAGATGCGTTTTGATAAGTCCAGTGGGCTGCTCCGTCTTCGCTTACTACTATTTGGACTGCGGACATGTGCAGGCTGCCCATGGCCGCGCTCCGGCCATAGCCACAGGCATATCCAGGGCCGAGGACGACGCTATCGTCATCTCCTATCAGGGAGACGGCGATCTGGGGTCCATTGGCCTGAACGAGACCATTCAAGCTGCCAACCGGGGCGAGAAGCTGGCAGTATTCTTCGTCAACAACAGCGTCTACGGCATGACGGGTGGCCAGATGGCGCCCACTACCCTGATCGGAGAGGTCACGCTCACCACGCCGAACGGGCGCAATTCGCGCGAGCAGGGCTATCCCATTCACATTTGCGAACTGCTGGATACGCTAAAAGCGCCGGTATTCATCGAGCGAGTATCTCTCTCGGACATCGAGCATATCAGAAAAGCGCGCCGTGCGGTCAGGAAGGCCCTGGAGATTCAGAGGGACAAAAAAGGCTACGCATTCGTGGAGCTGCTTTCCCCGTGTCCTACTATCTTGAGAATGGATGTGCAGGCCGTTACCAGGTTCATCAATGAGCAGATGGAAAAGGAGTTTCCTTTAAAGAAATTCCGGGATAATTCCGCAGAAGCTGAGGTCATCACCAGGCCGCAGAGCGACTTTTCCCAAGGAACACTGGACAAGATCTTTGGATGCGAGGGCGGGATATGCGTGCAGTTCCAGGAGGACCCGGAGTTTGTGGTCAAGGGCGTGAAGATCGCCGGCTTTGGAGGACAGGGAGTGCTTAGCCTTGGCCTGGCCCTGGCCCAGGCGGGGTTTGGCAGCGGACGCTATGTGTCTTACTATCCGGACTACGGGCCGGAGCAAAGGGGCGGAACCTCTAACTGCTCCGTGGTCATTTCCAGCCAGCCCATCGGCTCTCCGGTGGTGGACAATCCCAACGTGCTGGTGGCCTTCAACCGGCCTTCTCTGGAGAAGTTTGCGCCCACCGTTAAGAAGGGCGGAGTGATTCTCTATGACTCTTTAGTCGGACAGTTCCTGGCACCGGAGGGCGTGAAAGCCATATCCGTCCCGGCTACAAAGATCGCCACGGAGCTGGGAACCGCACAGGCGGCCAATACGGCCATGCTCGGGGCCTTGATGCAGGCGGGAAAGCTGGGCCTGCCAGGTGAGGCTTATGGGAACGCTTTCCGTGCGACCTTTGCCAAGAAGCCCAAGCTCATTACCAAGAACCTGGAGATTCTGGAGGCAGGGGCGAAGGCTACAAGGGAGCTGGAGAACAGCGGCTAGGAAGTGAGGAATTAAGTAATTGGGTGGCCCACTCGCATGGCGGGTGGGCTGATTGCCATTTTTTGTTTTTTTTTTGACTGCAACAGAAACCCCCGGCTGTCTAGGAAGCTGAGATTTGAGATTATTTGTCGATGAACAATGCTTATGTGCTTCAATGCCCATTAAACGTACATTGAGTGATGGGCCATGAA
>JALNZQ010000272.1 GCA_023229165.1 Methanothrix sp. | reverse complement strand
CAAAGTGCAGTTGGTTGCATCTGAAGCTCGCCGTAGTGGCGATCTTCGGATATAAAAGTTTCCGTTAAATTTATATTATATCTTTTTACATGACGAATTCGCCGCTCCGGTCTAAAGCCAGGGCCAGGACGTTCGTGAATGCTTCCAGTAACCTCTTCTGCTCAGGCAGCAAGAGCTGTTCCGCTTTGCCCAGTCCCACACCCAGCACCCCAATGGTGACTTCCTTGGTCTTGAGCGGCAGGTAAAAGAGCGTAGCGGAGGAAAGAGTCTCAGTGCCGTGTCCTGCTTCCTGGCCGTGTCTGAGGACCCAGGTGGCCACACCCAGCTTGCGCTCGTCAAATATCAGGTGTTCTCCCATCTTGGCCCGTTCCTTGAGCCGTCCGGTTTCATCGGGCAGAAGGATCATCACTTCACACTCGAAGGCCTGCGCAATCTCTCTGGCGGCGCAGCTTAAAAGCTCCTCTCCGTTTCCTGCAGCAATGAGGTTGCGACTGAAGGAATAAAGGGCAGAGACAAAACGCTCCCTTTGTCGAGCGCTCTCGCCCTGCCATCTCACCAGATCCGCCAAGAAGCTGGTTATTATTCCAACTATTACGAAGACGATGAATACGGGCAGATAGCGCAAATCTTCAATTGCCAGTGTCATTTTAGGAGCCACGAAGAAGAAATCCAGGGCGGCTACTGCCAGGAGCGATGTGATCAGACCGGATCGCCTGCCCCAGGTCATTCCGCTGTAGATCACAGGCAAAAGCAGGATCATGGCGATGTTGATGAGGCCCAGCCAGCTTTGCAGCGGCCAGCAAAAGGCGACCGTTGCCGCTACGATTAAGAGGCTACCGGAGAGCTGCCTCCAGTTTATGTCGCCTGCAAGCGACTGGGACTCCTGTTTCGCCATATCGGCTTGTTCGCCGCCTATAACGAGCACATGGATCTGTCCGCTCTGTTTTATAATCTCGTTTACCACCGACCCTCTCCACCATTTGCTCCACAAACGGCTGCTCGGCAGTCCGACGATGATGACTGTGATATTATGCTCTCTGGAGAAGGCTATGACCTCCTCCGCAATATTCTGCGCGCTCAGAACCTGAACCTTTGCCCCCATCTCCCTCGCCAGCGTCAGGTTATGCGCCAGTTGATCCCGAGCGGCCTGTGTGGAGGATGTCTCTTGAGGAGATTCCGCATAAACCGCAAACCACTCGGCATCCTGGTCTGCAGCCATGCGCTGCCCTATGCGAATCAGGCGCTCGGAGAATGTACTGGCGTTTATGCAGACCAATAATCTCGATCCGGCCGGCCATGGTCCCAGGATGCCATGCCTCTCCATGTAGGTGCGCATGTCCTCATCCACCATGCGGGCTGCATATCTCAGAGCTATCTCTCGCAGTCCCAGCAGGTTGCCTTTGCGGAAAAAGCGCTGCATGGCTTGCTCTGCCTGGGCGGGCACGTACACCTTTCCATCCTTAAACCGCTGCAACAGATCCTCCGGAGTCAGGTCTACAACTTCGATCTCATCGGCCAGCTCTAGTACCCTGTCCGGCAGAGTCTCTCGAACCCTCACGCCCGTGATCTGAAATATGATATCGTTGAGGCTCTCAATGTGCTGGACGTTCAGGGTTGTGTAGACGCTGATGCCCGCATCCAGCAGCTCTTCTACATCCTGGTAGCGCTTGGCATGGCGAAGGTCCGGTGCATTGGCATGAGCCAGCTCATCCACCAGGGCGATGGCTGGATGGCGGGCCAGGACGCCGTCCAGATCCATTTCTTCTATCACCAGGCCGCCTCGATCGAGACGGCAACGCGAAATAGCCTCCATTCCCTCCAGCAGAACCTCGGTCTCATGCCGTCCATGTGTCTCTACAAGGGCGACAACAACATCCACACCGCTCTTTTTTAGTTGCTGTGCCTCTTCCAGCATTTGGTAGGTCTTGCCGACGCCGGCCGCTGCGCCAAGGATGATCTTGAGATGCCCGCGGCTACTGCTGGCCACGCGTTCATCGTTCTGAAGTCGCTGCAATAATTGGTCCGGATCCGGTCGGCAATCCTTCTCCATTGTCTAACTCTCCTTCGTCACCTCATCCAGGGCCAGGTTAAGCCTGAGCACGTTCACTCTCTCCTGCCCCAGTATGCCTAGCATTGCAGGTTCAACATTTCCATCGACCAGCGCCTGCACCGCAGAATGCGTGAGCCCTCTCGATTCGGCCACGCGCGCCACCTGTTCCATTGCACCCTGCCGGCTTATGTGCGGGTCCAGGCCGCTGCCTGAGTTCAGTACCAGATCAGCGGGCACGCTCTGATCGGTCGACAGCCTATTCTCGCGCCTGACTTGATCTATCCTTCGGCTCACATCTTCCATAAGCCTGGCACTGGTTGGGCCAAGGTTGTCGGCACCTGAGCCGTTGGCGGCGTAGTTCACTGCCGAAGGCCGTCCATGGAAGTAGCCGGGGCTCTGGAAAGTCTGGCCGATGAGCTCTGAGCCCACGATTCTGCCGTCAACTACAATCAGGCTTCCCTCGGCCTTGGCCGGCATGGTCGTCTGGACTATGCCGGTTATGAACAGAGGATAGGCGAGACCGGTGAGCAGAGTGAAGGCCATAAACAGAATCACTGCAGGCCTTATTTCTTTTAAATATTCGAACATCTTCCTCACTCCAAATGCAGGAAAATAACCAGCATGTCGATCAGCTTGATGCCGATGAAAGGCACTGCCAGTCCGCCCAGGCCGTAGATCAGCAAATTGCGTCGCAGCAGCTGTGAGGCCGTCGTGGGTGTGTAGCGCACACCCCGCAGCGATAGCGGTATCAATAGAGGGATGATGATGGCATTGAAGATGATCGCGGAAAGCACGGCGCTGCTCGGCGTAGCCAGATGCATGACGTTCAGCACACCCAGCATGGGATACTCGGCCGCAAATATGGCGGGGATGATGGCAAAGTACTTGGAGACATCATTGGCCACGCTAAAGGTGGTCAGCGCTCCCCTGGTGATCAATATCTGTTTGCCTATCTCCACTATGTCCAGCAGTTTGGCCGGATTGGAGTCCAGATCCACCATGTTGGCTGCCTCCCTGGCGGCCTGAGTTCCTGCATTCATGGCCACGGCCACATCGGCCTGGGCCAGAGCCGGAGCATCGTTGGTGCCGTCTCCAATCATTGCCACCAGGTGCCCTTCCCTCTGATATTTTCGAATGGCCTCCAGCTTGACCTCGGGACGGGCCTGGCCGATGAAGTCATCGATTCCAGCTTCTGCGGCGATGGCTGCAGCGGTCATGGGATTGTCTCCCGTGATCATGACGGAGCGAATGCCAACCAATCGCAGGCGAGATAGGCGCTCCTTGATATTCTCCTTGAGCACATCCTTCAGACGGACTGCCCCCAAAATCCTCGCGCCATCGGCGACCACCAGAGGTGTGCCGCCATCTCTCGCAATGCTGTCAACTGCAGCTCTGATGCTCTCAGGCATTGCGCCGCCCTTATTTTTCACATATTCCTCAATGGCGTCATGGGCACCTTTGCGAATCTCCCTCCCGCTCCAGTCTATGCCGCTCATTCGGGTCTCGGCGCTGAAGGGGATGAAGGAAGAGCCCTCCGGGGCTCG
>JALNZQ010000271.1 GCA_023229165.1 Methanothrix sp. | reverse complement strand
TTTTCCGGTGCGCTATGGTGGGGGCAGTATGGTAGTGGGAAGGACTCTGTGGGACTTTGCAATTGAGGCATTTCAAACGCCGGGCCTGGGCATCATCCTCATAGCTCTGCTTATCCTGTTTGAGCTTATATTAATACTGGTATTATTATTGGTGCACAATGGACTGCTCGACCTAAAATTCAGCTATGGCGGTCTGGGTCTGGAGCTGCACCAATTAGCGGCCCTGGTGGCATGAGACTGATTCAATTAAATAACTGAAAAAACTTAAAGTACCTTGCAGAAGAACGCAGATATCATGGATATTGAGGAGATCGCCAGGAAGTATTGCATGAGGAAGCTGAAGCCTGTTGCCAAGAAATACGGGATAGCAACGCGCTGCGTAAAGAAAATTGATATCATCAAGGCATTTCCGCCGGAGGCGCTGGCGGAGCTGACGGGCGAGCAGCAATAGCGGGAGCTTTTTCATGGCAAGACTGGGGCGCTTCGTTCACGCGAGAACCATCACCGATGCCTGGCACAGAGGCCTTGGCATCATTTGGCGGCAGGGTGCACAGATCACTGATGAGCGGGGCACCAGGATACGTGAGATCCTATCTTTGCAGGTGGTGGTGGAGGACCCCTATCAGGAGATGATTCCTGCCGAGTACTCCTGGAACGAGGAGCGTCTGGAAGAGTACGCTCAGCAGCTTTTGTCCGGCAAGAATCCCGGATTTGAGTACACCTACGGCGAGCGCCTGCGTGCCTGGTCTCTGCCGGGCATGCCAGCTTTAGATCAGATCGAGCAGGTCATCTTGCGGCTCAAGGCTTCTGCCAATACGCGTCGGGCAACAGCCGTAACCTGGATAGTGCCCGTGGATGCGGCCAAAGACGAGGTTCCCTGCATGATTGTGGACGACTTCAAGCTGCGCGATGGGCGCTTGCACCTGTCCATCTTCTTTCGCAGCCACGACTTTGCCGGAGCCTATCCCGCCAATCTCTACGGTCTGGCCAGGCTGCTGCAGTATGTCAGCCGTGAGGTAGGGGCCGTGCCCGGATCGATCTCGACCACCAGTGCTTCGGCGCACATCTACGAGCATGACTGGGACTTTGTAGAGAAGATGCTTCTGGGGACGGGATCTGAGGAGAATTGATTTGGCGGTACCGCAAAGAATATCTGCTTTTATCGATTTTTCTCTTCGTTTATGGTCGATAGTCTCTTAATGATCAAGGCCGAGGAGATCCTGGAAAAGATCGAGAAGGGCAAACCGGTAGAGTACGAGAACGTCATCATCTACGGGGATCTGGATCTGCACCAGCTGGACCTGCCATTTAATAAAAATAAGCTCAAGATCGTAAAATCAATAATAAAAATCGAATATTCGGTCATCAAGGGCGATGTCTTCTTCGATCACGCCGCCTTTTCCGGGCTGGTGGACTTTGACGGCACCTCTTTCTCCGAGGCGGCCAACTTCTCCGGATCTCACTTTCAGGAAGATGCCGGCTTTTCCGATGCACAGTTTCAGAGAGAGGCCAACTTCACCCGGACTCACTTCGCCATCGATGCCAATTTCTCGCGGGCCAATTTCAATGATGCCGACTTTGGCCGGGCGAGGTTCGAGAAATACTTTCACCTGGCCAATGCCAAGGTGTACACATTGAATCTATCAGACGCAGTCTTCTCGGAAGGATCAAGCATCCACCTCAAGGACTTCAATTTTAACCGCATAGTTGTCCGCTGGAATTCCATAAAGGAGCACATTCCCTTTAACGGCTCAGTCTACCTGACGCTCACCAAAAACTTCAGGAACCTGGAGCAGTTCGAGGATCAGGACGACTGCTATTACCAGTACCGAAAGCAAAAGCAAGCGCTGTCGCATAAGACCATTCCCAAGCTCTTCGATCGCATAGCCTGGCTCACCTGCGGCTACGGAGTGCGTCCCTCTCATACTATTCTCTTGAGTGCGGCCATCATTCTCTTCTTTGCGGGCATCTTCTGGGTGGGAAATGCTCTGCAGCCGGACGGCGCGGATACGCACAAGCAAGTAAAGGCGAGCGTATCGCCCAATGATGCTTTCTACTTCAGCAGCATGGAGTTTTTAGGCAAAACCCCCCAGAATTTCAGCATCATAGAGGGCTATGAGGTCCTGACGGTGATAGAGACGCTGCTGGGATGGCTGCTCATGGCTCTCTTCCTGGTGACATTGAGCCGGGTGATGCTGAGGTAAGATAGCAGCGCCGCACAGCCGCTGGCGGGGGCGCAGAAGGGGGCTTTTGGGATGTTTGCGATCTCATATCTGGCCAAGGTGGTCCATCCCGAAGCAAAGCTGGACCCGGAGTCCGTTTATAATGAGTATCTGCAACGCATAGGGCTTAAATATCCAAAAGGACGTATATTCTATTATCCTGAGTTGGAGATAGCATGCAGCTTCTTGAGCAGGAATGAGCCATTCGGCATCCGAATATCGTAAAGAACGGAAGCGATCTAAAATATGTGTTTCGGTCCAAAAGAATGTCAGGAAGAGGGCCCATGAAAACAGCCTTGGCTCTTATCCTCTTTGGACTGATTTTGTTTTTTGTCGCTCCTAAGACAGCTCTTAGCGAATCGCCATCTTTGGTCGCAGCCGACGAGGTAATGGCCAAGATCAAGCTGGGCTTGCCCGCGGAATACGATAACGTTGTTATAAAAGGCAATTTGACATCAGAGCGTTTGGGCTTGACTGCCAAGCAGATCTTGCGCATCCCCTTTGAAGTGAAGATGCCGCCATCCGATGAGCCGATGCGGGCCAATTCTTCGATCGTGATCAAAAATTCTATCATAGATGGCTGGGTGGACTTCAACAATACCGTATTTCAAAAACAGGTCAGCTTCGAGAATACATTATTTATGGAAAATGCATCCTTCAGGTACTCCACGTTTAATGGAGATGCAATATTTGCTCATTGCATGTTCATGAATACCGGAATCTTCGCGGGATCGCAGTTCAACGGAAAGGCAAATTTTCTGCAGACTTGTTTCAATGGCCCCTCATTATTCATCGGCACCCAATTTGGCGGCATTGCAGATTTCTGCTCTGCCCAGTTCAGATCAGTTGTATCTCTCAGAGGATCCCAGTTCAATGGTCCTGTCGGTTTCATAAATACCAAATTTTGCGATTATGTCGAATTCGTTTCCAGTCAATTCGCAGCGGATGCCGTCTTTGACGAAACATATTTTGAAGGAGATACCAATTTCAAGGGATCAATGTTTAGCCAGGTCGCAGAATTCAATAAGACTCAATTTAAAAACGAGACCTCATTCGAAGGGGCGCATTTCGCCGGATCAGCTCATTTTTTAGGACCGATCTTCAACGACACGATAGATTTTATTTCTGCACAATTTGACAAAGATACCTGCTTTAGACAAGCTCAATTCACGAGTCCGGCATTCTTCACACGGGCCAAGTTTAATGATTTGGTCGAGTTTACCGAATGCAATTTCCTTGAAAGCGCAGCCTTCATACAATCCGATTTCCGAATTGATGCCACCTTCAATAACACATCGTTTGGTGGACTTGCCGATTTCACCGGATGCAATTTTCTGGGATTTGCCGATTTTGGTGGTTCGCAGTTTGCATACAACGCTGATTTCAGCAATGCCAGCTT
>JALNZQ010000270.1 GCA_023229165.1 Methanothrix sp. | reverse complement strand
CCAGGTTTTAGAGGCGCTGGGTGTGGATATGGTGGACGAGTCCGAGGTGCTCACTCCAGCGGATGAATTTCATATTGAGAAGACCAAATTCACCATTCCCTTCGTCTGCGGCGCTCGAAACCTGGGCGAAGCCTGCCGGCGCATCAAGGAAGGCGCAGCCATGATCAGGACCAAAGGCGAAGCCGGCACCGGCGACGTGAGCCAGGCGGTTTTGCACATGAGGATGATCCATGGCCAGATCAGGAGCCTGAAGGGCATGGACGATCTGCAGCTTTTGAAGGTGGCACGGGAGATTGAAGCGGACCTGGATCTGGTCAGAGAGTGCGCCAGCATGCAGCGCCTGCCTGTGGTCAACTTCGCAGCGGGCGGTGTGGCTACACCGGCTGATGCCGCGTTGATGATGCAGCTTGGGGCGGATGGGGTCTTCGTGGGCTCAGGCATATTCAAGTCCGAAAATCCGCAGGCCATGGCAGGGGCCATCGTTGAAGCGGTGCACCATTACGATGATGCGGCACTTTTGGTCAGGGTATCCAAGGGTTTGGGCGCAGCCATGAAAGGACTGGATGCGTCTACGATTCCCGAAGCCGAAGCTTTGCAGAATAGGGGCTGGTAAGTGGCAAGGATTGGCGTCCTGGCTTTGCAGGGTGACGTGTCTGAGCATGTCCTGGCCCTGGGGAGTGCTGGCAAGGGAAAAGTCCAGGTAGTGGAGGTCAGAAAGAGCGGCCAGATTGAAGAGTGCGCCGCCCTGGTGCTGCCGGGCGGAGAGAGCACAACCATCAGCCGCCAGCTGGAAAGCTCCGGCCTCACCGAAGAGCTGAAAGCCGCAGCGCGCCAGGGCAAGCCCATCCTGGCCACCTGTGCCGGCCTGGTTCTGGTCTCCCAGGAGATAGAGGGCGACAGCGACAGCCGCGTCAAACCTTTAGGCCTCATGGACATCAAGATCAGCCGAAACGCCTTCGGGCCGCAGAGGGAATCCTTCGAGGCGGACCTCGATATAAAAGGATTGGACCGTCCTTACCGGGCCGTTTTCATCCGCGCCCCGGCCATAGCCCAGGTGGGTAGAAACGTAGAGGTGCTGGCGCGCGTAGGGGAAGCGGTGGTGGCGGCACGCCAGAAGAATCTGCTGGCGTTGGCCTTTCACCCTGAGCTGACGGAAGACTCACGAATTCATCAGATATTTCTGAAGATGCTGGAGGCATGAATATGTTCTCGGAAAATGACCTGGTTGAGAGAAGCGTCGAGGATCTGGCAGCAGAGGTCAAGGAGCTGCTCGCCGAGGCCGAGCGCCTGAGAGAGGAGCACGAAAGATCAACAGAAAAGGAGATGCTTTCGCGGACCCGGTCGGTGGAGGCGAGGCCCGTCGATGCTGCCGAAGCGGAGCGGCTCTGGCAGGAGGCGGAGGAGTTGCGTGAATCTGCCAGAGAGAGTCTGAGGCTCTCCATGGAGAAGAGGCTCAGAGCAGCGGATGTGCAGCACAGGATCGACATTCATGACCAGATCGAGTCCATGGACAGCTCTGATAAGATCTGGAGCAAGGCCGCGAAAGCGGGAAGGAGCTAAAAAGCGGTTATCCTTTTTTCATTAACTTTTATTTACAGTTCTAATTCTGCCCCGCATCCTGGAACTTGATATCCTTCTGGGTCTGGAAGGAGCCTGTGTACTTCTGATCGGCCTTGATCTTCTTGTAGAACTTGGCGTACTTGGTCTGAATGTTCCAGGTTCCATCGAAGGCCTGGTCCGTCTTGAAGGACAGGGTATTGTTGGCAAAATTGTTGCTGCTGACGCTGGAGGTCTCGCTCTTGTCCACATGGCTTAAATTGAACCTCTCCGTGACCGAGGCTCCCAGGCCACCCTGGAAGTTAGGAGAGGCCACAGTCTTATGGCCTTTGAGATTGCCGCCGGTAAAAACCAGATCCTTCTTCTCGGTGAATTTGTCCGCAGAACCACTGCGATCAATGGTGCGCAGCGTCTCCAGGCTGATGGAGCCATTGCCCATTATCTTCTCATTGAACTGCATCGTCGACCCCGAGATGGTATCCTTGATGGAGACCTCGCCTCTGCCTTTTACGGATGAGGACTCAATGAAGAGCATGCCGTTTCCTCCGGAGGAGGGGGCGACGACCGTCTTCTCCTTGGCGGAGTTGACTGTGCTCCAGTGAATCAAATACGGTCCGCCTTCGGCGCTGCTCGATCCACCAGTTATAAAGACGGAAAGCGGCATGTAGGTGCCCGGCCCCCGGCCAGGAATGGTGCCGCTCCAGTATCCGTCTTCGAGGCTGCCTGATTCCAGACGGAGGGCGCAGTCATAGACCCGATCCACGCTGAGCATATCCTGCCTGGTAAGGGGCAGTTCGGACAGTCCGTATTTCACCGAGGCGGACTTTATTCCGTCCGCGCTTAGCAGATGCACAGTCACCTTGACCGGCTCATTGGCGGCTGGCTGAGAGGGAAGTGCATTGACATCCAGAATGCTTATGGCACCGTGCTCTGAGCCCTTCACTCCCTCTATGGATAGCTCGTAATTTTTAGATCCGGGCAGGCTATCTTTTCCCGCAGGAGAAAGCTCCTGGGCGGCATGCGACTCGGACTCATTCTCGCCTTGAGGCCCACTTTGGGCACCATCCAATCCCAGAAGCTTTTCCACATAGCGCAGCAGGTTAGCAATTTTATCCAATACTACATTGTTTTGCGCATTCGCCGAGCGGTCCACATCGCTGGCCATAGTATTCGATACATCGCTCTCGGTCTCCTCCTGGGCAGGCAGGTTGAAGGGCAGGCAGACATTGCCGATGCTGATGTCGGCCGAAGCCATATTCACGGCAGACGGCTGCAAAGCCTCAACCTCAGGAGCTTCTATGACCTGACCGGGAGAACTGAGAAGCTTCAGGCTCAGGCTAAAAGTGCCGCGCACGGGCTTCCTGTCCTGAGTGAAGCCTTCTGCGATTATGATATCATCGATAGATTCGTTCACAGTCTTTTCAGCAGTGACCGTCATCTGGTGCTTGGGTGAAAGATATTCGATATTGCCCAGAGGCCCCAGCCGTTTGCTGATTACGAATATGCTGTAGAGAGGGACAATGCCGGTGTTGGCCACGGTGCAGGTGAGAAGGCACTTCTCTCCCGGTACTATGGCTGGCGGCGAAGAGCTGACGAATATCTTGAGTGCGGCAACAACAGCAGCTACCTTGGCGGCAGATCCATCCGACAAGGTAAAGCCGCGCGAGTCTTTTCCCCGGGCCTCAAATTGAATTGTGCAATTGTCGGATATCACCGTTTTAGAATTAATCACTCTGAACTCACCCGGCTGCAGACTGCCTAGGGATGACAGCGTGGAGCCGTTCAAGGTTAAAACAACATCATCCAGGCGATCGTCTCCGGAATTGGTGATAAGGACACTTATTTCTGCAAAATCGCCCGGTCCGACCTCGATCTCAGATGGCATGAGCTTCAGAGTGATTCCGGGTTGAACGGACCTCAAAAGCACGCCTGCCGTGCTGACAGCCTCATAACCGTTGCCATCAAATCCCTTCGCAGTGACGTTTATCCAGGTGGTAGAGTTCTTGGTGTAAATGGCCGCCATCTTTACCGATTGGCCGGGGGCCAGTTCTTTAAGAATGCGCCTCTTTCCGTCTCCCTCTAAGGTAAT
>JALNZQ010000269.1 GCA_023229165.1 Methanothrix sp. | reverse complement strand
GTCTCGTTGTTCCTGAAGATGAGAAGACGAGTATTCAGGAACTCCTTTCCCGGGAGAACGCTCGAACATTCGAGCATGCACCCGTCTTTATCTATCCCTGTGAGTGGGATTGGAGGCAAGTCTCCGGCAAGAACTGGACTACTCCCATAAGAGACCAAAAGCAGTGCGGCTCTTGCGTTGCCTTTGCGACTGTCGCACTCATTGAGTCCAATTTAGAGATCTTTCGCAGAAATCCTAATCTCAATCTCGATCTTTCTGAGGCCGATCTGTTCTTCCGGGGTTGCGGCAACTGCTGTGATCGGGGCTGGTACTACAACAGTGCCTTGATATATGCCCAGCAAAACGGCATTCCCGACGAAGCCTGTTTTCCATACGACAGCGATCAATTAAGAAGCTGCCCGGATAGAGAGAACAGAATAATCAAAATTGATAGCTGGAAGACTCTGCTCAGTGCATCACAAGCCAAGGAGTGGCTTGCCACGCGCGGTCCTCTCATGACCGGCATGAATGTCTACGAGGATTTTTATTACTATTATGGTGGAATTTATAAAGAAGCCTATGGCGGCTATATGGCCGATCATGCCATCTGCATTGTAGGCTACAATGATGCCCAAGGATACTGGATATGCAAAAATAGCTGGGGGGTGGGCTGGGGTGAGAATGGGTGGTTCAAGATTGGCTATGGCGAGTGTGGGATCGGCAAAAGCTTCGCTTTTTATGCAGTACAGTTTACCTCGGATGACGATCTGATCATGCCCAAACAGGGCCGGGTCATCGTTCGCTTCAAGGGGAAGAACACCACCCTGGAAGATGAGATTTGGCAGCATTTTCCCGAGAGTAGGCTGATCTTCAGCGCTTCCAGCTCACAGGTCGGCAAATTCTACGATCTGGGGGTATATCCGTCCGGCTCCCGTCTCATTTTCGCTCTCAAAACCTCAGACGGGCACGTCTATTACACCGATCAATTTCTGAATAGCGATGCTTGCGACCATGTCAAGAAGGTCAAGACTGGGACCTATAAGTGGATACTCTCCTGGGAGGATCGCTACGGTTTAGGTGAGAAGGATTATGACGACGTAGTAATGGAGACGGAGATCATCAGTCCCGTTACAGAAGATATTGTGATGCCCAAGGACGGCAGGGTCTTTGTTACACCCAAGAGCATACTTGCTTTCGCCCTGAAGGAATTCCTTCAGTGCTCCCCAAAGAACAAGTTGATCCTGAACGAAGAAACCCCACTGGGGAAAGGAATTGATTTGGGGTCCTTCTCTGCCGGCGAAAAGCTCTCCTTCGCACTCAAAACCGATGACGGCTACACTTATTACACCGACCTGGCCAAAAACCCGGACCTATTGAGCCATGTGCGCAAGCTTCCCATTGGATACAATAAATGGGAACTACGCTGGGAGACCTCTTTTGGCCTTAAGAAGAAGATCTACAAGGATCTCGTAGTGGTGATCGAAGTGATACCCACCATTAAGGAAGATGTTGTTTTAGCAGAGGACAGCCATGTCGTGGCCAGGCTGGTCAGCAAAAATACGCCTTACCACAACCGTTTCGGGCTCTTTCGGCCGAAGAGCAAACTGCTCTTTGATTCCATTTCGGAGAATGTGGGCAAGAGCTTTGATGTGGGTGACTTTCCTGCTAAAACGAGGCTGGTCTTCGCTCTGCAGGCTCAGGACGGAAATGCTTATTACACGGACAGCAGTCTTAATGGGGATGGGAGATCTCATGTGTTAAAACTTCCTTTAGGCTCCAGCAAATGCCTTCTTCGTTGGGAGGATCTCTATGCTCTCAAGGATCGTGATTACAATGACCTGGTTGTGGAGATAATCATGACTCCGAAAAATAAATAATGTTAGAATGCTCGCTTTTTCTATGCGTGCATTCATTTCGCTGCGCTTAAGATTACTGTGTAGTTATTTCAAAAATTACGTTTTTTTAAAATCTGCAAAAGAAAGCAGTGGTTCAAGAGCAGGGCAGCCAGTCCACGCTTATCTCTCCGGGACGGCTGCCGGACCAAAGCTGTATGAACTTATCAATGGAGAATACACCGGTCAGATCCTCCACGCTGCGGCCCAAGAGTTGACGGCGGCCATTGCGAGAGCTGATTGGATCGAAAGATTGCCAGGAGATGTAGGCCTTGCCTATGACATTAGAGCTGATGCTGGCCTCAAGACCGCCTTCCCGGCTGCCTGCCGTGCTGCTGCTGCCGGCATCTGTCCCATTGGCATCAGATGCAGCAGATTCTGTCCCATAAGCTCGTGTATTAACCTGAGTATTTCTCTCCAGGTGCTCGATGTCGGTGTAAGATTCGGTCAATGATGCGCCAGTATCATAATTATTGACGATGAGGATATCCTTCTGGCCGGCATTGTTCATGGCCGTTGCAAAGCCCTGGGGCATCCCTTGCACCCCGGAAATCAGAGCCGTTGCCGCGATCATCAGACAGATCAGCTTGAACACTTATCCATCACCTCGGATCGATGATTGTCGAACATTTATTTGAGCTTATTGCCCACTTTCATGGAATCGACGAAAGATGGAGCACCGTAGAACTTGATGTTATCCCAAAAAAAGAAAATTTGCAGGCTTACAGCATATCTTGCGTGCTCTGGCTCGCAGTTGCCTGTGGTTGCTGATCCAGGTCTTGCAGGGTTAACTCTTTGTTCTGCAGAGCCGGATCATTGGCAGCATCAATCGTGAGCGCTTTATTGAAGCAGTTCAAAGCCTCCTGATATCTTTCCATTTGCCTGAGGATGACACCTTTGTTATTCCAGGCGGATGGATCCTGGGGCCTGATTTGGGTGGCTTTTTCAAAGCATTCCAGGGAACCAGAAAGGCTGCCTTCATTGGCCAAAGCCATGCCCTTTCCAATCCAGGCATCGAAATAGGAGGGATTTGCCAAAAGGATCTGGTCGAAGATAGCAATAGCCTCGCTGTATTTATTTAATCCCTGGGAAAGCGCAATTGCTTTCAGGTTAAGAGATTCGGGATTTGATGAGTTGATCGCAATCGATTTATCGAAACAGGAGATCGCATCCTCAATGCTGCCCAGGTTGGCCAGAGCTTTTCCCTTGTTATTCCACAGGACAGTGTTGTTCGGCTCCAGCTCCAGGGCCTTGTCATAGCTTGCAGCCGCTTTTTCAAAGTCGCCCGAGATGAAGTATCCATTTGCCTGATCGGACCAGAACTGCGCCGATTCTCCCATTGCCGGCAGAACAAATATCGCTGCCAGTATCGCAATAATAGTAATTGCAAGTTTCATAGAGGGCCTTTCTTTCACGAAGGGGTAAATATCTCTACCCCTTGGCTTTGCAGCCATGCCCGAAAAAAGTGCTTGACTTGCTTTTCTAGCCGAGGCGGCAAAGGTTTTATAGCTGTGCACGCTATGCTTGATCTATGACACACGAAACCTCTGTGGGGAATCGTCTTCTACGACGTTCGTTCACTCGTTGATGAAAAAGTCCGCATTTTTGATACCACCCTTAGGGATGGCGAGCAGACCCCGGGCGTATCTCTCACCCAGGACGAAAAGCTCAAGATCGCCTGGCAGCTTGATAAGCTCGGTGTGAATGTTATCGAGGCTGGATTTCCTGTATCCTCCAAGGGCGAGTTTGACAGTGTCCGGCAGATTGCTAAGGCCGGCCTGCA
>JALNZQ010000044.1 GCA_023229165.1 Methanothrix sp. | reverse complement strand
GAGGTTGAGACCCTGAAGCTGGGCATTGCCACCAAGCCCATGCGAGAAACAGGAAAGATGTACTTCGTCTGTGACATTGTGTGATATTATAAAAACTAGGGAGAAACGCGGGGGCAAAATGCCCCTTGCTCTGCTCTTTGATATGAGCATATTCAGTGACTACTGCCCCCAGGTATAGCGCGCGCCTTCCGGGGTCTTCTGGGTCTCGAAAGTGAGCGGCTCTTCCATGCGGCAGCTGGTGGCATTGATCGCGAATTTTCCTGTGCTGTTACTCCGGCTCTCTCCCTCTTTGAAGTAAAGCTCTAGCTGCCGTCTTCGATCCCCGTCAAAATGATGAAGTCTCCCCCGCGGATATAAACCGCCGCCACAAAATGCTAAGAGATAATACCAAAATATTTTAGAAACTGTATTGCATTAGCAAGAGCGGGAGGCCTTCTGCCCGAGGTCCCCCAGCCGGGATAGGAAAATGCCCATCCCTCTTCTACGGAAACGGGCCTCACCCCCCAAATCCTCTGCTTTCCTGGCACTCCTGCGCTCCAGGACTATAAGGACCAGGCAGCCCACAATGCAGAGCAGCCCGGCCAGCAGGAAGGTGGTGGAAAAGCCCACCTGGCTGGCCACTGCTGCCCCGGCTGCGCCCGTAGCCGCTGTCCCCATGCCCGTGGATGTGTGGTAAATGGACCACTGGAAGCTTTCTCTGCCCTGGTCCAGATTTACGGACCACAGGCCAAGCCAGGTGGGGTAGGCCAGGCCGCTGCCCAATCCATAAATCACCTCAGCCAGGTAAATCTGATAGATGCTGCTTGCCGAGAGGTAAATTATGGGAACACTGGCCATGAGCAGCGTTCCCAAGATCAGCCACCTCTCTTTCCCGCCATGGCTGTCCACATAATGCCCAAAGGGCAGTTGTACCAACGACTTGGTGAGCATGAAGATGGCGCTCGCCATGCCTGCGGTGATCATAGTCCCTCCGGCCACGCCACCATCGTTAATGTAAATGGCAAGTATTGGCTGGATCAGCCCAAATCCCGTCAGTACGAATATGTCCGAGAGCAGGAGCAGTTTCATTGTGCGATTCATCATAGCGAGTCACCTCCGAATTCCATAATATTTTATTTATAATATGATACGACGAGAAAGCCCTCACCCTTTTAGCGGTTATATTAATAATATTTGAAAGGGATTGCCTAAGGCCAAAGCTAGAAAAAGGTCCGTTCTAAACCGGATTTGAGAGTGATGCAGTAGACAGTAACGCTTAACTTCATCAACTAGCTATCGGGTTGAGATTCTATATAAACATATCTGTCCGCAGACTATGCTAATCAATATCATGCGATGAAAATCACCGGAACAGCTAGCGCGGATAAGGCATAAATATGAATCTCATGCAATAGATAAAACGTGTACAAACAGGTAGAACGGGCCCTGGAGAAGATCGACTCTTCCAGCAAGCCAAATCAAGAGAAAGTGAAAGCCATCCTAAAAAGATATGCGATGGACGAGATAAGCCTTGACGAAGCTTACTACGATCTTCTGGAGGATGAACTAATTCCCATGCCCCAAAGGTGCGGCATGTCCGCCAAGATTCCCGTCACCGAAGAGGACGAGAAAAGGCTCAAAGAGAAGATCAAAAACATGCTTCTGGATTAGGCCGGACGCTGCATTTTCTAGGCAAGTAGGCAAGGAGAAAAAGAGACAGGTGATGATATCTGATGGAAAAGAGTGACGCCATGAAGCAGCAAGAAAAAATGACTGAAGAGATCATGAAGCAGAAACCTAAACATGCCAGTAAGGGTGGGCCTATAGAACCATGGCACGGCCTCATGTTTCTGGCCTTGCTCTTTGTATTGATGGTAGTAGTAGGTTATCTAATTCATGGATAGCTATTCTATTTGCATCAACAAAGAGATATAGTCAGCATGTGCAACCATTTTTCATGAGCATTGCTGGCCGCATCAGCTCCATCGAGCTGAGGGATCTGTCTTTATCGCTGATAGCGCTGGTTTTTGCCTTTTCTGTGCTGATGAACGGGAAGAGACTTCCAGGTTTGGAGACGATTCTCATCATCACGGTGGGCGTAGGCACAGGTTTCTTGCTGCACGAGATGGCACATAAGTTCGTAGCACTGCACTTTGGCTACTATGCAGAGTACAGGGCCAACCGGATGGGGCTGCTGTTAGCTGTGGTCGCGGCCTTTGCCGGATTCATCTTTGCCGCACCGGGTGCGGTTATGATTAGCAAGCCCACTGCAACGCAGGAATTTTAT
Organism: Methanothrix sp.; assembly: GCA_023229165.1. Taxonomy (GTDB): domain Archaea; phylum Halobacteriota; class Methanosarcinia; order Methanotrichales; family Methanotrichaceae; genus Methanothrix. Next base: position 13,182 of record JALNZQ010000044.1, on the reverse strand, counting down.
ATGCAGGATTCCTTCGGCCAGGAGGAGATGAAGCGAGAGATAAAAAAGGAAACGCTCTGGATATCCCTGGCCGGGCCCATGACAAACATCGTATTAACAGCATTCTTCTTTCTGGCGCTGATGTTCGCCCCATCCAGCGGCACTGCCGCTCAGGCGGCCAACTTCGCCTTATTTATCAACCTCACTTTAGCGGCCTTCAACTTACTTCCCTTCGGCCCCCTGGACGGCAAGAAGATCTTTGACAGCAACCGCATGGTGTGGCTGCTGGTGGGCTTGCCTACAATTCTACTGGCACTGCCTGTCTATTTTGGCATGATATGAAGAGATTAATTGCCCATGTATCGGGAAAGGTAAAAGGAGTAGGATACAGCTCGATAGTTGTGACCCTAGCCAGGACCCTTGACCTCAAAGGGTACGTTGAGATTCTTCCCGACGGCAAGGCATTCATTATTGCCGAGGGGCCAAAAGTTGATTTGGCGAAATTCGTCAGGGCCATCAGGATAGACAACGCCAAAATTAGGGTCGAGGGGATTCTGATCGACTGCAGAGAAGCAACGGGTGAATTTGGCGATTTTCATAAGATTCTTCCCCGGCAAGAGATGCAGCTACAGCCGTTTAGAGAACACAAAAAAACGGAGATAGACAAATTCCGGCAGTCGCCCGAGGGACTGGAAAGAGAAGACCCTGAAATATGCAGGACCAATCATAAGTTGAAAAGAGCAGGATCTGGTCTGGAGCGGCAGGAAGATGCTATTGAATTGAGCCAGGAGGAGACACAGGTCCCTGGAAGCTGTAGGCCGCTGCCGAAGCTGCAAAAAAAAGCTATCTTTAAATAAATAGAGATGCAAATTGCAGGGAAATGCTCCTACTCACAGCAATAGTTTCGGGGAGGGTTCAGCACGTGGGCTACCGGTCCAGAGTGGTGACCATGGCCAGGACCCTGGATCTCAAGGGATATGTGAAGAACCTGGCAGACGACCGGGTTGTAGTCGTTGCGGAAGGTGAGAGGTCGGATCTGGAGAGGTTCTGCCGGGCCATCCGAATGGAAGATCCCCTGATCAAGGTCGAAGATATGCAGGTGCAGCTCTCCGATCCGAAGGGAGCCTGGGATGAATTTTACAAGATATCAGGAGAGAGAGAGACCGACTCCCGGCTGGATACCGCCACCGTATTTCTCAAGGAGCTGATTGTAGTAGTAAAGGGTGGCTTCAAGGAGACTAACTCGCGACTGGGCAGCATGGACAGCAAGCTCGATAAAATGGATGGAAAGCTGGACAGGATCGCAAAGGCGCAGGAAAATATAGCAGATAGAATTGACATAGCCAGGAGAGAGATCGTCTCCGAGGTGAAAGGACTGCGCCTGGATCTAAAGGATTGTGCCATATCAAGGCGTATCAAATGGAAGGTCGATCCAGTCAATAGTCCAATCGACGTGACTTCCTCCCCACCCTAAAGGATGAGGCTTCCTGCTTCGACGAACCGGCGCTTACTTATACCTGATGCAAAAACTCCTCGCGAAGGTTGGTTACCCTCTTTGCGATACTGGCCAACTTTGTCTGGGCTTTCTTCCCTGTCAGGCAGAGGGCCCAGAAGGAGATTCTCACCACATCCGAGGTGGCCGGGGAGCTGGGCCTGTCCGAGCGCATGGCCAGAAACCTTCTAACTGATTGGGTTAAGGATGGATGGCTGCAGGCAGCAAATCCATCCCGCCGCGCCAGAGCCTACAGTTTATCGGCAAAATATCGGCAATACCTCGGCAGCTTATCGGCAATGACTGACGGAGGTAAAGAGAACGGGCCGTGATTAGAATACCTTATGAATCTCGTTTACCTTTTTCTTCAATCCTTGCACAGTCAACTCAAGCTCCGCCGTGATCCTCTTCTTCGTCTCAGTCCCCACCTTAATCTCAATGTCAGGCGGCGCCAATGGCTCTCTTTCCACCAGGTTCATGAAAAGCTCCACCCAGTAGGGCGGCAAATACTCAGGCAGCGGTTCGCCCCTCATGAGATGAAGGACGCTGGACCAGGCCACGGGCACTACTTCCATGTTGTAGCCGCCCCCTCCTAAAGCCAGCAGCCTGCCACTGGCATGTTGCCCGGTCAGCTCGATGATGCGGCGCACGAGGTGAGTGTACCCGGCAAGGGTCATGTTCAGGGTAGTAAGAGGATCGGAGTAGTGGGTGTCCACGCCGAGTTGTGCCACCACCACCTGCGGCTCAAACCATTCAAAGAGCCTGGGCACAATCTCCTCAAAAGCGTGCCGGTATTCCTCGTCCCCGGCGTACATGGGCATGGGTATGTTCACGCTGTAGCCTAGTCCCGGGCCTGCGCCGATCTCATCGATAAAGCCGGTGCCGGGAAAGAGGTACAGACCCGACTCATGCATGGAGACTGTGAGCACATCTGGGTCCTCATAAAAGATCTGCTGCACTCCGTCTCCGTGGTGGCCGTCGATGTCGATGTAAAGAACTCGCTCGAAGCGCTCTTTCAGGACGCTGATGGCCAACGCCGGATCGTCAAAGACGCAAAAGCCCGAGGCTTGGCTTGGCATGGCATGATGCAATCCTCCTCCGATGTTAAAGGCGCTGCAGTCCTCGGCGATTATACGCCGCGCTGCATCGATGCTGCCTCCCGCCAGCAGCCGCGATGCCTCGTAAATGCCGGGGAAGACGGGTGTATCATCGCTGCCAAGGCCAAAGGCCAAATCAGGCTCTTCCGCCTGTACAGATGCAATATATTCCCGAGTATGCACGCGCTGTAAATCCGCTTCACGTGCGGGCGCGGGCTCGACCTTGCAGGTGATTTCGCCAATTAGGCCCTCTTCCTCCATGAGCTTGTAAGCCAGCATCAAGCGAGCCGGATTGAAGGGGTGCTCCGGGCCGAAGTTATAGGCCTGGAATTTTTCGCTGTAATAAAGATAGATCATAATATTAGGATGAACTCAAAGATGAATCTGGGACTATGTTTGTGGACTGTTTATTTGTAGCCCTTCTCCACCAGGCCATCGCTCCAGTAATTATCGCATCTCTTGCAGTAGAAGATGGTCTCGATTACGATCTTCTTCCAGCTATTTGCATCCAGTGCCCGCCGGAGATCCTTTTGCTCGCACTCGTTGCCGCATTTGGGACAAAAGGGGACGTAGTGTTCTAATGCTCCCAGGTCCTCGTCAGCCATTTTCCATTCCTCATTAATTCAAAAAGCCGGGCAGGGCAAAAAAGCTGTCGGTTTCAATGCAAATTGACTGCTTTATGGCACCGGTTTGATTCGAGCTTCGGGCAGGGTCTGTTCTTCACCTAGGCAAATGTCTGTTCCGGCAAGGGTGACGTGGATCAGAGCTGTGCCGCCTGAGAAATCTATTCCGTACAGTCCGGACGACATGATCGCCTCGGGGAGGATTTTCGTCCCCCTCATTATTCACTCAGAACGGCGAGGAACCAAAACAGAAATGGATGCTTGGCGGGTTATATGCACCCATTTGCTTCATTGCTGCTTATTAGAACTTGATGAACCTTTCCCAAAATGTACTCCATCGATAGTGGTATTGAAGCTCTTTGCAAGCACCCACAAAAATTCATAGTTTTTAATCTCCAATGGCACATTTTCAAATAGCAACGAACCTTTGCGAATCTTCCCATTTTGCAGATAAATTTCGCCATTTTTTCTAATCTGAGTCGAATCGGAGATCTCTAACTCATTGGTTAAATACTGCCGACCAATCGATTTTAGGTTGTGCCAAGCTATATCGTGATGGTAAATGGCATCGTTGATTTTGACCGAAAAATCTCCAGGTGCTATCAGTAGATCGTTATAACCATTGTCTTCTAATATCACATCAACGACTAGCAATGTTCTTCCTGGTTCTGCTGTTATGTCACCGATTTTGTCATAAGCTGATGCGGTTGTCGTGATTTTTATATGGGGGTTTTCCAATTAGGTTGTCGTAGTTTTTATATATGAATTTTCTATTTCGTTGGCAGGAGCAGCACTATTTGCGGCATTCTTTGCGGCAACAACTTCTTTATCGAAAGTGTACTTCACATCTCCTCCTTCAACGGTCATTATTCCAACGAGGATCGCAAAGATAAACAGCCATAAGACTGTATTTTGAATTTCCATCGATTTTCTCTCCTTGCCCTATTTCACGATTGAAGGATCTGACGAAAAACCTTTGGGTCAAACCCATCGAATTGAAGACAACCGTAGGGCTGACTACTCAGGTCAGGTTCCCGTCTCCTTCAGAATCCAGATATACTCTTCGGTCAAATCAAGTGATACTATTCTTGGAACTGGGGCAGAGGTCAGTAGTGCCAGAAGGGTTTTAATGATTCTGCAATTAGAAGAGCCAATATCGCAAAAATTAACGCATAAATAAGTTCATCTCCATGTTTCCCATACCAATAATGTGCTCTAATTGACCAATTATACTTCAACTGCTTTGCTCCATAAGGCCATCGAGATTTCAGATATTCTGCCCGCTTGAGGCCATTTTCCGTGTGCTGAAGACCCATTACGGGATAACCAGGTTTTCGTTCCAGACGTTTTACATACCCATCATCCATCAATATACCAGTAGCTGCTAAGAACAGCGTTGAAGGCACATTAATTATTCCGCCTTGATAACTCATCTGCTCATTTGGAATACCCATCATGGTAGCAAGCTTGTGTTCGTATATTCCACCAGCAAACTGATTTTTATAATGATCTGATTTATATCCTTCTTCATAATACCAATCCGACAGGGTAATCAAAATACTGTCTGCAAGCTGAATTGCACCACGTTTGTCAATAATACTGATCCACTCCGCTTCCATTTAGTATTATTGAAGTGGTGGCATATACGTCCTCGCTTCCAACTTTAATTGACGAAGTCGTATGTAAAATTAATCCTAGCCGGTTCACAACCGGCTCGGCTGAGGGATTTACCGCGCTGGTTCGGGGCACGATCATGGGCACTTGATCAAAATGGCGTGATACCTGCGACTGCGCAGCCCACCAGGAATCCAAAAATCACTCCGGAATTGAGGAAGGGCAGTCCTGCCTGAGGCCGATCCCGTGAGGTGGTCATTAGAGCCAGGAAGCCAAGATAGGTGCCAAGCATTGCCCCTATTGCCGGAAAATTTACGCCAAAAATGCCTCCGGCAGGAAGCGAGGTGTAAGCCGATATGACCAGAATGGTGGGTATTATGGCATCTCCAAGCCCTAGGAAAAATGCGCCCCGCTTGACGCCAGCCGGGTTCGCTTGATTGCCGTTCGCCTGGCTACTTCCTTCCGGAGTTGAGACCGGGGCCGGGTCCCGCCTGAAGCTGTAGCCGCGGCTCCTCGGCACCACAAAGAGCAGGGGTGCTTTTATCTTAATCACGCCCTCTGCCAAAGAGACCATATGGCGGGTCTTGTAGACGGAGACGGCATCGTAGACTGCCAGGATGATTAATAGCAGGAGAGTGGGAAGAATGGTCATGCTCACTCCGAACAGCGAGCTGATGCCGGCGCAGACGGCAATGCCGAAAACATCGATGACATACCACTCCGGATAGTAGCGAAGCAGAAGAAGCACGGCTGCTGTAGGCAGCAGAGCGAGCTGCGGCGGCATGAAGGCCACCATTAGATAATAGATGCTCGTGGCAATAGATATTTGGATAAATCCGCTGACAACCCACCCCTTCTTCTTTTTGATGGCCAGGAGAAGAAGAGCCGTGAAGGCCAGGATGAGAAGCATATAGACAACGGGATTCGTAGACGATGTGGGATCCTCAAAGACCCTGTAGTCGCTGGCGGAGATGGCCGGGGTAATGGCTAAAGCCAGAAGCTGAACGATCATCACGAAGAGCAGCATGATCAGAACCGGAATCCTTGAACGATCTGACATTTCTCTCCCGCCGCTCAAAGCCCCTGCCTTTTCACTTCATTCTTTTTTTTCTCTTCCAGGAGCTCTAAGTAGGAGCTTCTAATCGACTCATGCAGACCCAGCCTGCTTAATATGGACAAAACCTTATACCTCTGTTCCTCATAGTCGCCCTCGCCCTCTGCCTCAACTTCCATGAAGCGGCCCAGCCCCTCCACATCGTCCAGAGCCAGGACGACACCCTCATAGGAATACTTGCGCCTTTGCTTTCTCACCTGGGCAGATAGCACAAATCCTAAGGAAGAGAGAATCTGCTCCATCTGCTGTGGATCGTCGATTTTCACCGTCCTTTCCAGGCGCGACTTGGTGGTTTGGTCAAGCTTGGGCCCCTTGTAAGTCAGACGCGCCCCTTCTTCCTTGATGCGGATGCGCAGGGCCTCATCGCTCTCTTTGAAGTCGTGGTGGGGGGAATTAAAATAAAGGTCGTGGTGGTTTTCCACCGCCAAAAGAGTGGCCCCCAGGGCGGTGATCTTTTCCGCCATGTCCTCCGGGGCACGGGCCTTGACCTCGACCTCGATCATCTTCGAACCAGCACGGTGGCCTTCTCCAGGCGCAGTACATCTACGGCCTCGCCTGCGGAAAGACTCTCCACTACGATCTCTGCAGCCTCTGCCGGAACCTCGATGATCTCGCCGTCCACTGGGACGGCAATTGATCCATTGGCCTTCTGGCCGGCAACCAGGACCGGGTCCATTGCACTCAATGCTTTTATGATCTTGCCGCTTTTGTCCTTGAACCTGGGGCCTATTATTTTCATCTGCGGCCTGATGGCTATGGGCTTCATCTCGATCAGGGGGCTTCCCGTACGGCTATCCACCTGGGAGTTGGCCACGCCGATGAGATCAATGGTCTCCAGGGCCTGATCTGAGTATACTACAATACCAGGAAGAGGCGAATTGAGGGCCATGCCTTTCTCCGCCTTGTAGCGTCGCAGCGCTGCAGCAATTTCTTTTATGGCAAGTCCTGCCGGATCGACCGGCGTGCCTGATGGCATTGGCCAGCTCTGCACATGAACGCTCTTGCCCGTGAGGGTATGATGAATCTCCTCAGAGATAAAGGGTGTAAAGGGCGCCATGAGCTTAGAGAGCGTCTCTAGGGCCGTGTAAAGGGTATTTTGGGCTGCTCTCTTCTCCGGACCGTCCGGGCCGTAGAGCCGAGCCTTGACCAGTTCTATGTAATTGTCGGCCAGGACCTCCCAGGCGAAGCCGCGAATGGCTTTCATGGTCTCATCAAACTGGAAAGCGTCCATGGCACTGGTAGCTTTCATGATGAGCGAATCCAGCTCTCCCAAGAGCCAGCGATCCACTTGACCTGGAACGGCATCAACTTTAGCAATAAGGGGCAAAGAGAAGCGGTAGATCGACCAGAGCTTCTGCTGGAAGCGACTGGCAGCCGTGATCTCCTTCCACTGGAACATGATATCGTTTCCAGGAGACCCACCCATGGCCCCCCACTGGCGGAGCGCATCGGCGCCATTTGTCAGGAAGACCTCTTCGGGGCGTATGAAGTTGTTTAAGGACTTGGACATCTTGTGCCCGTCCTCGCCTAAAGCCATGCCGTTGACGAGAATGGTATCCCAGGGCTTGACGCCCTCCAGGGATTTCGTGCGCAAAATGGTGTAAAAAGCCCAGGTGCGGATGATATCATGCCCCTGCGGTCGCAGTTGCGTTGGCATGCGTATGTCCTTTCTATTTGGCCAGCCGGCCACGGCCAGGGCAGAGATGGAGCTGTCCATCCACGTGTCCAGGACATCCTGCTCAGGGACGAAATCAATGCTGCCGCACTTGCACTTCTCGGACGGCTGAGTCTGATTGGGGTCGAGAGGAAGCCACTCTTCCCTGGCAACCAGAACCTGGCCGCAGGCCCGGCAGTACCAGACGGGTATGGGTGTGGCAAAGATCCTCTGCCGGGAGATACACCAGTCCCATTCCACAGAGTCGGCCCAGTTCTTGAGCCGGACCTGCATGTGGGGTGGTACCCAATCAATCTCTTCTGCCGTCTTCTTGATCTCCTCCGAATTGATTTTGACAAACCACTGCAGTTCCGATAAGATCTCAATGGGGGTCTTGCAACGCCAGCAGAGGCCCACATTCTGCTCCAGCGGCTCCTGCTTGAAGATTATCCCCTCATTTATCATATCCTGGGTGATCCTATTCTTGGCCTGCGTCACATCGAGGCCCGCGTAGGGCCCGGCGATGGCCGTCAGCAGTCCACCGCGATCTATGGCCTGGCGCAAGGGGAGGTGATGCTCCATCCACCATCTCACATCCTGCCTATCACCGAATGTGCAAATCATGACAATTCCCGTGCCAAAGCTCGTATCCACCACGGGATCAGCCAGCACGGGAACTTCGTAATTAAAAATGGGTACCGTTACCTTCTTGCCGATATATTTGCGGTAGCGCCCATCATCGGGATTCACAGCTACGGCCACGCAGGCAGGCAAAAGCTCGGGCCGAGAGGTGGCGATTTGCATCTCGCCGTCCTGTGCGGAAAAGCGCATGTAGTTTAAAGTTGTAGTGCGGGAATCGTATTCCACTTCTGCAAAGGCAATGGCTGTGCCGCAGCGGGGACACCAGTTGACGGGATGATTCGCACGGTAGATCTGGCCGTTCTGGTACATGCGCACGAAGGAGGTTTGCGTCTTAACATAGTACTCCGGCTTCATGGTTACGTACTCGTTGGACCAGTCTATGGACAGGCCGAGGCGTCCCATAGACAGATGAAAACGATCGATGGCCTCGAAGGTCAGCTTCTCGCACAGCCGCCGAAACTCTTCTCGAGAAACCTGGTTCTTGGTGATATGGTTTAGCTGCTCTACCTTTACCTCGGTAGGAAGCCCGTGGCAGTCCCAGCCTTGCGGGAACATAACATTATAGCCCCGCATGCGCTTGTAGCGCGCCACGTAGTCGATGTAGCACCAGTTAAGAGCGTTTCCGATATGGAAGTCTCCTGTGGGGTAGGGGGGAGGTGTGTCAATTATATATTGCGGTTTTTTTGAATCCCAATCGAAGTGATAGATAGAACTGTCCCAACTCTGCACCCATTTCTCTTCCACTTGACTAAAGTTGTACTCCTTGGAGACCTCGCTCATCAGAATGCTCCCGCACTTTGGCTGCTAGAGCAGTTGAACACAATGTTAATAGGATTATCGGTAGACCAATAGCAATATGCAACTTCTGATCTATCATGCAAATCAGTGCAACCCCAAGAAATGCTCGGGAAAAAAGCTGGCTCGCTTCGATCTGGTTCGCTTGACCCATCATTTAAACCAGCTCCTGCCTTTCCTGGTTTTGAGTCCCTTTTCCCAAAAGGCACTCTCTCCAGAGGACAAAGGTGCAAGGGGACTGGCCGCCCTGGACTGCAGCTGGGCCCATGCCGAGGAGGTCTTCTCGCGCTTTAGGCTAATGGAGAGGGCACTGCCATTCTTGGTGGCCGCCAATCCCGTAAACTATGGAAAGCCCTTCAAGCTCTCCACGGTAGAGGCGCTGGCTGCGGGGCTGATAATATTGGGTGAGCGAGAGCAGGCAGAATTGATACTCTCTAAATTCAACTGGGGTCATGTCTTTTTAGAGCTGAACCGAGAGCCTTTGCAGGAGTACGCTGCTGCCAGGAACTCGGCTGAGGTGGTGAGAATTCAGGATGCATATTTATCCGAATAAATATATTAGGGCGCGTCATTTTGGAGAAGGAGGTGGTGCATTTTGTCTCTCTTCGTCTCCAGATATCTTCTATTAATATTATTGGGCTTTGTTTCCAGGGGAACGCGCTCGGCAATCTTCAGGCCGTAGCCCTCCAGGCCAATCACTTTGCGGGGATTATTGGTCAAGAGACGAATCTCCTTGATGCCCAGATCGACTAAAATCTGGGCGCCAATGCCGTAATCCCTAAGGTCGGCCGGGTAGCCCAGTTCGTTATTGGCCTCAACCGTATCCGATCCCTCGTCCTGCAGGGCATAGGCTCGAAGCTTATTGGCGAGGCCAATGCCTCTGCCTTCCTGGCGCATGTAGAGCAGTACTCCATTTCCGTTCTCGCTGATGAGGTGAAGGGCCTTGCGAAGCTGCTCGCCGCAATCGCAACGCTGGGAGAAGAAGACATCGCCGGTGAGGCACTCCGAATGCACCCGGACCAGGGCGTCTGAGGCTGTGGGATCTCCGGACACGAAGGCGACATGACACTGTCCGTCCAAAATGGACTCATAGCCTATCGCCCTGAAGTATCCGTACTCCGTGGGCATGCTCACATCCGAGACCTTGCGGATGAGCTTCTCGCGCTGCATGCGATAGCTGATGAGGCTCTCGATGGTCACCATTCTAAGGCCGTTTTGCTCTGCGAAGACCTCCAGTTCGGGCAGCCTGGCCATGCTGCCGTCGTCATTCATGATCTCACAGATGACGCCCGCGGGATTTAGGCCTGCCATCCGAGCCAGGTCCACGCAGGCTTCGGTGTGGCCGGTGCGCCGCAAGACGCCTCCCTCTTTGGCCTTCAAGGGAAAGAGGTGACCGGGTGTGACAATATCGCTTCGCCTCATTTTTGGGTCGATGAGGGTCTGCACAGTCACCGCTCGATCAAAAGCGGAGATGCCGGTGGTGGTGTTGGCCCTGGCATCCACGGATACGGTAAATGCCGTGCCCATGGACTCCGTGTTCTGGGCAGTCATAAGCGGAAGTTCCAGTTCCCGAAGCCGTTCTGCCGTCATGGGCATGCAGATCAAGCCGCGTGCAAAGCGAGCCATGAAATTGATGGCGTCAGGCGTCACCTTCTCTGCGGCCATCATCAGGTCGCCCTCGTTCTCTCGATTCTCATCATCCAATACAATGATGAAGCGACCCGACTGGATATCTAAAATCGCATCTTCTACAGAGCAAAATGGCATATAAGACGGTAAGCAGTACTGACCGATACTTAAGAGTTTTGCAGAAACTACAAAAATAGTTCCTTGCTGTATCGGCTTTATCCACATAGGTGATCTTAAGTTATCAAAGACGATCATTAACTCGCGTACAATTACTTCCAGACACCGGCAAGTTGGGTGTTGCATTTGCTGCAATGCCCATCGATCACGGAATTTCTTATGATCCTGTATCCCAGCCGTTCAATGAGAGCTTCTCCGCAAGCAGGGCAAAGGGTATTCTCTCTCTCGCCAGGGATGTTGCCTGCATAGACATACTTCAAGCCCGCCTTGCGGCCTGCTTCCAGGCCCCGGCGAAGCGACTCTATTCCAGTCCTGGGAACATCTTTCATCTTATACATGGGATAGAAGGCAGAGATATGCCAGGGCATATCCGGACTTACACCGGCCATAAATTCAGCCAGCTCCTCCAGCACTGCCTGGGAATCGTTGTATCCGGGAATAATGAGGGTTGTTACCTCTACCCAGACACCTTTCTTCCAGAACAGCTCGATGTTGTGCTCTACAGGCTGCAGCTTTGCTCCACAGACCTTGCGGTAGAATTGATCATCACCCTTCAGATCGATGTTTATGCCGTCTAAATAGGGAATGATCTTTTGCGTTGCTTCTTCGCCCATGTAGCCGTTGCTGACAAAGACATTCTTAAGGCCCGCTTCGCGGGCCAATACTGCCACATCAAAGGCATATTCGAAGAAAATGGTGGGCTCGGAATAAGTGTAGGCGATGGACTGACAGCCTAGAGCATTAGCTTGCGCAATCACATTCCTTGGGGCTACGAAATCTCCCGGTATCTGGCCGGTTTCCCTGGGCAGTTGAGAGATGTCGGCATTCTGGCAATGCAGGCAGCGGAAGTTGCAGCCTACCGTGGCTATGGAATAGGTGAGGCTGCCCGGCTGAAAATGAAAAAAGGGCTTCTTCTCAATGGGATCGGCATTGGCGGCTACCAGGCTTCCGTATACCAGAGTCATCAGCTTTTCATTCCGGTTTTCCCGCACCCCGCATATTCCCCTCTTTCCAGGCCGGATACGGCATTGCTGATGGCAAAGATCGCACTGCACATCGCCGTCGAGCTTTTCCCAGAACCGGGCCTCTCTAATCGTCTCTGCAGCCATTAATATTCACCTAAGCATTCATGGACTTCATAATATGTAAAATAATGGTTTACGATAATTCGTGCGGAAATTTTTTGGAAGAAAAAATTGTATTGGGGCAAAATGCCCATTTACTCTTTTTTGCTCAGAACCAGGCTTGCTACTGCCAGCAGGCCAGCTATGGCGAAGATGCTCTCGAATCCAGGTGCAGCCTTCTCGGCGGCTTTAGTGGACTCTGTAGCAGACTCGTTGACCTTCTCTTCAGCCTTGGTAGCGGCTATCTCGACCTTCTCTTTTGCCTCGGCAGCGCTCTCGTTGACCTTCTCGGCAGCAACTTTGGCTTCAGATTCTACATTCTCGGCAGCAACTTTGGCTTCAGATTCTACATTCTCGGCAGCAGCTTCTGTCTCGGATGTTACATTCTCTGTGGCAGTGGCTACGGTCTCTATTGCCTCTTTGGCAGCAGTCTCTTCCGCATTTACAGCCATAGCTACTGTGAACAGCATCATCAGTGCTACAAGCATAATTGATACGAGCTTCATTATTGTTAGACCTCCTATACGTTGCTCTTCCAGATCATCCATGAAAATATCTCTGAAGCAACAATCCAAGACTTGGCAATGCAGTCTAATGCGGCCTCAAAGCCCTCCATTTCCATTAAAGATGACAGAGCAAGTTTGCTTCGAAGAAGATCCTATATATCTTTTTTGGTGAGAGAAATGCCTGACGCGTTAAAGAAGAACTCAAATTGAAAAAGAGATAGTTCTGGAGAGCCTAGGCCCTCCAGCTATTTATTTGATCTTACTCTTTTCTGCCAAGTACCAGGAAGGCAACTGCCAGGAGGCCGGTTATGGCGAGAATGCTCTCGAATCCGGGCTGCTCCTTAACGGGTGCAGTTGTGTTCTCCTTGGCGGTCTCAGCGGTCTCGTTCTCGACTACAGGGGCGGCCTCGGCAGCGGGTGCGGCCTCAGCGGCGGGTGCCTCTACGGTCTCGTTCTCGACTACAGGGGCGGCCTCGACAGCGGGTGCGGCTTCAGCAGCGGGTGCGGCTTCAGCGGCAGCGCCCTCGATGGTGGCTTCCTTGTAGATGTAGTATCTCTGGGGGTTAGCGTCATCAACAACATCCTGATCGGATGTCAGGATCTTGACGTCGCCCATCAGATCGATGTCCTTGTTCTTGCTCAGAGTTACTGTGTTATCCTTGTTGTCCATGGTGATGGTGTCAGCGGAGACGCTGGCAATTCTCATCTTGTCGTACTCTGTGTCAACCTTGACTTC
>JALNZQ010000268.1 GCA_023229165.1 Methanothrix sp. | reverse complement strand
TGTTGGTCGAATTACGCGGCCACTTTAGCAATAATACCAAAAGTTGTTATTTATCACGGGTAAAAAAACCAGATTTCACTGGATTTCTAGATAGTGCCCTCCTCTGTGATCTTTTTGCCGCAATTTTGACACTTTATACCTTCCAGCATCTTCATCTACCTCGATATTAAAGAAAAAGTTCTAATAGAAAGAAGCTACTACACGGAAAATTATGAGAGCGTGCTTAATATTAATACTAATCCCAATTCTGGTCCTGGGGTATGTAGCTGCCTCTAAGATAACTGTGGGGCCGAGGGATGCGGATTATTCGCATATTCAGCAGGCAATAGACAATTCCAGCCAGGGAGATATCATTGAGGTGCAAAGTGGAGTTTATCGCGAGAACGTTTATGTCTCCAAGACTCTGACCTTGCAGGGAATTGACACGGGCAGCGGTCTTCCTGTTGTGGATGCAGGTGGGTCGGGAAGCGTCATCAGCATGACCTCCAATGACACGATTGTGAAGGGTTTTAACATAACAGGCTCGGGCGGTTGCGGTTGCGGAAATGCCGGGGTAAAGGTTCAATCCAGCAATAATATTGTGCAAAGCAATATCATCCATAAGAATAAATATGGTATTTATATCCAATCAGGCTGTGAAAACAATACTTTCCTGTCCAACGGCCTGCTGGATAATGAAATAGCTGTAAGCGATAGTGGTATCAACAATCGATGGAATGGGAGCGCTCCTGCAGCAGGATTGCAGAGCCTCTTGGCGATGATAAGCGGTTCGCGGGCTCTTGGAAACCATTACAGCGATTACGATGAGGTTTCGGAGGGCTGTAATGATACCAATCAGGATAAAATCTGCGACCAGCCAAGGATGATTGGAAGCGGTCCCGGCATGGATAATTATCCATCCGTTTCCTCTGAGAATTGATGCCATTTAGCCTTTGCATGCAGCATGATGGGTGGGAAAATTGAAGTTCGTTATTGAGCCGGTTAGAAAAGAGGATGGAAAAGCAATAATCGATATATTCAATCATTACGTGCAGAGCAGCTTCGCCGCCTATCCTGAAGATCGGGTGCCCTCGGAGTTCTTCGATTTATTCTTGAAAATGTCCGAGGGATATCCTTTTCTTGTGGCCAGGGACGGCGAGGGAAATGTTCTGGGCTTTGCATTGCTTCGACCGCATAGCCCCATGCCCGTCTTTTCCCGGACGGCAGAGATAACCTGTTTCATCGCCCCGGAGCACATAGGAAATGGAATGGGAAAGGCCATGCAAGAGCGACTCCTGCATGAGGCTAAAGAGAAAGGCATATCTTCCATCCTGGCCGGCATCTCCTCCCTCAACCCGGCAAGCCTGGCTTTTCACAGTAAGTGCGGTTTTCAGGAGTGCGGGCGCTTTATGAAGATCGGCAGAAAATGGGGCCGGGACTTCGACGTGGTATGGATGCAGAGGATGATCTGAGACTTGGGCTAATTTCACCCCCATCAGAGCGATGTTTTCAAAATGATTGATTTAGCTGATGAAAGCACAGGCAAGTGGCCGGCAGTGCGTGCCTCTATTGAGTTTTCCGCCGTAGCCACCCCTGAAGCCGAGGTAAGAAATGGCAGCTTCTGCCGGGAGCTGTGCCTCCTCTTCGACCGTCTGCAGGAGGGTTTCGATTGCCTGGGGTGGGAGGAGAAGGCGAGGTGCGGCCTGGATAAAGTGGCATTTGTGATCTCTTTGCAGATTGATCGGGAAAATAGAAAAATAGTGCTGGATAAGCTCTTCAAATACGCCGACATAGATCTTCATCTCTTCACAGAGCTTCTGGAGATCCTGCAGCGCCATTTTCCCAATTGCGATCTGGTGGTCCCCTCCTTGCAGGGATATGAGCTGGCCAGGGAGATCCGGCGATTTCTGGGGGCGGCGGTGGTGGAGTGCGTCTTCCTGAAGGGTGACACTGAGGAGCAGCTGCTCATGGGCCACGCGTTGCAGGATCTGAGCTTCGAGGGCATCCTGAAGGATACACAGAGGCACTACGAGGAGCGGGGCGGAGTGGAGAAGAAGAGGCAGAAACAGGGGCGGGGCTGGGAGCTTCCCATGTACTGGCGGGGAAGGGAAGGTGAAGACGCGGTCTTGTGGATGCAGGTGAGAATTGCCTTGTCAAGGCAAGTTATTTGACCTTTTCCACTTAGACCTCAAATAGGACTGCAGTCTCTTTAGAGATGAGAAAGGCTAAATGCAATAAGATAGTCCTAGAAGAAGATCCAAGATGGAAGAACTAGAAATGGGGGAGCTATTCTGGGAGATTCACAGCGGCAATCCAAGAGAAGGCCCCGGAGAGTTTCAATTCACAAAAAAGGCCTTTGATATGCTCAAAGATTTGCCTTCCCATCCCAGGATACTGGACATTGGTTGTGGACCGGGCACACAGACTATAGACCTGAGCCTTTTAACCGATGGATCTATAATAGCAATCGACAACCACCCACAATTTTTAGAGGATTTAGGCCAAAAAATCAGGCATAACGGGCTGACTGATAGGATAACTCCCTATCTAGGAAATATGTGCGATCTGCATTTTGAAGAAGGCACCTTCGATATTATCTGGGCGGAAGGTACCATTTACATCATAGGCTTTGAAAAAGGGTTTATGCAATGGCGACCATTCCTGAAGGACAGAGGATATCTTGTCGCCTCGGAGCTTACCTGGCTTCGAGCCGATGCTCCTGAAGAGATCAAAGAATACTTTATAAAAGAATATCCTGGCATGCAGGATATCGAAGGCAATCTGAGGATAATTCAAGGGTCGGGCTATCGCCATATCGGTCACTTCGTCCTCCCAATGTCGGCGTGGTGGTGCTATTATTCACCATTGGAGGAAAAGATCTCTCAACTAAGACCGAAGTATGAAGGTCTTCCGGGTGCTCTTGCCGTATTGGAGGATCATCGGAGAGAGATCGACATTTTCAAGCGGTATTCTGAATACTATGGTTTTGTATTCTATGTGGCTCAGCTCGATTCAGGTTAATGGATAACATAAAGGGGTGAGACCGTGATTTTCATTCGAGAAGAGGGACCTAAGGACATCGGAGAAGTCAGGAAGCTAAATGAAAAAACCTTCATGCAGGCCTTCGGCCAAGCCTCAGAGGCAAATGTGATCGATCGTCTGCGTGAGAACTGCGCAAACATCCTTTCTTTAGTGGCAGTCCAAGATGATCAAGTCGTAGGTCATATCCTTTTTAGTCCGGTCAAGATTGACGGTGATAAGGTAATAGAGGGCACGGGGCTGGGCCCCATGGCTGTCCTGCCCGAGCTTCAGCGTCAGGGAATCGGATCCCAACTGGTTCAGGCAGGCATTGAGATACTCAAGCGTCGAGGAGATCCCTTCATTATCGTGCTCGGGCATCCAGAATATTATCCTCGCTTCGGCTTTCAGCGAACTTCGCATAGCGGCATTCGCAGCCAGTGGGAAGGAGTTCCCGATGAGGCTTTCATGATCTTGATTTTGAATGATGAAGCTATGTTCGGTGCGTGTGGCATTGCGAGATACAGAAACGAGTTCGATGAAGCCATGTAGAGGAAAGCAGGGTGATCAAATGGAGATGACGATTTGGATCCTGTGTTGAGAAAGCTTGGCTGGAACGCATTTTTCGGCGAACGTTTCCTAGAGCATGTTGAAGGACATGAGCCTGGAAGGATCTCCAGCGTAAATAAGAATGGC
>JALNZQ010000267.1 GCA_023229165.1 Methanothrix sp. | reverse complement strand
GATCTTAAATTATTTAAATAAGGGAGGTTTTATAGTATTACATGACTGTAATCCTTCTAATGAATATCTTGCTAGAAGCTATGAAGATTATATTAAAAAACCTGGTGGATGGAATGGTACAGTTTATAAAGCATTTATTAAATTAAAGTATGAATTAAAAGATTATAGTTGTTTTGTTATTAATGAAGATCATGGTTGTGGTATTATTACTAAAAAAAATATTTTAGAAAATAAATTAGTAGATTTTTCATTTGATAATTTTAATTGGAATGAATTTGATAAAAATAGAAAAAGTGTTTTACAGTTAGTTTCATATGAGGAATTTCAAAATTTAATTGCTGTAATGCAAGTTGGTAAATATACATATGGTCATACAAATATAACAGCCTCATGGCCTGATATGGCTACTTTAAAAATAGGTAAATTTTGTTCGATAGCAATACGTTGTAGTATATTTTTAGGTGGTAATCATAGAACAGATAGAATAACAACTTATCCTTTTGGTACAATATATAATGATATTTTTCCTAAATTTAATGGTAGTGGTCATCCTGCTACAAAAGGAGATGTTATTATTGGTAATGATGTATGGATAGGTGCTCATGTATCTATTATGAGTGGTATTAAAATTGGAGATGGTGCCGTTATTGCTGCCCATTCACATGTAGTCAAAGATGTAGCCCCATATTCTATTACTGGTGGAAATCCTGCTAAACATATAAAATATAGATTTACAGAAGATCAAATAAAGAAATTACTTGAATTGAAGTGGTGGGATTTTGATGAAAAAATTATTAATGAAATTTCTCCTATCTTATGTTCTGGGGATTTAGATAAATTATTTGAGGTTTGTAAACAATATAAAAAATAGATTAAAAGGATTTTATATTTTATGGATAAAAATATAAGTTTTTCTTTAATTAGAGAAAAAAATAAAATTTCGATAAGTATACATGGAGATTATAGTAAAGATATAGTAAAAAGATCCGAAGGGAATTTGGATATAAAAATTAATAATACTACTGTTAATTTTATATCTGATTATTTGTATAATGTTAATGGAGATAAAATAGCTTTAGTTGCTATATTATCGTTTTGGCCTCTTATTACGAATTGTTCTGATAATATTATTAATATTTCTTTTGATTGGAATGTTTCTCATAAATTTAAATCTTTAATAGAAAATTTTAGGTTATTAAAACATTTAAATATTAAAAGTAATTTAGAATATGTAGAAGAAGATAATGCTGATAGAATAGTTTTAAGTTATGGTGGTGGTTTTGATTCATTAGCAGCTTCTATAATTTTTCCTAATGCAGTTCCTATTCATGAAAGTCCTATAGCAGTATTAGAAAATAGAATTACTGATTCAGTTATTGATATATCTAATAAAGTTAAGGAAGATTTAAATAAAAAAATAGAATTTGTATATACTGATCAAAGATATTTATATACTACTTTTGGTTTACCTGTTTGGACAGCTATGTATTCTTCGTCTATATTAAGTGGCGCAAAAAGAATATATTCTGGTACAGTAATGGATGCCACATATCTTTTAGATGGTATTGCATATAGAACCTTAACAGATAAGCCTTGGTATGACTTATTTAAAAATATTGGAGTAGAGGTTTTACCAACTTCTTTTTTATCTGAAATTAGTAATACAAGAATTATTATGAAAAATAATTTATCAAAATATACTTGTTATTGCGTTAGGATTCCATTTCAAGATTGTGGGGGTTGTATTAAATGTTTAAGAAAAAGATTATTAAAATTTTTATATGGTGAACCTTTTGGAGATTTTAATTTTACAGAAAAAATTATAAAAGAATTAAAAAAACGTCCTCTTAAATTAGGTAATGTATATGCACATGTATACCAAAAAACGGGATGGCTACCAGAACCAGTATTAGATGCTTTTTCAGATATTAAAGATCAGTTATTAAGTAGAGATTATAGTTTTCAAGAAAAAATTAAAGTTGATTTTTTTGATGATATGGGTTATGATATAAACGAAAAAAATAGAATTATTAATTTATTAAATAGTATGGGAATCAGTATTATGGATAAATCATCTGAATTAAATATGCAAAAATTTATCCCTATAGGTTAAAATAATTATATGAAAAATATTGCTGTATGTGTTGGTATAAAAAATAGATCAAAAGCTTTAGTTGACTATTTAATAGAATCTATGAATAGTTGTATAGATAAATATTCATTATCTTTATCTATTTTTGATTGTGGTAGTAATGATATTGAAAATTTAGAAGAATTAATAAAAACAAAATGGAATGGTGAATTACAATTTTCAAAAGAAAATATAAAATTTTCTAGATCATATGCTTTTAATAAAGCTATAAAACAAAGTAGATCAGAATATATCTTTATTTGTGATGCTGATATTACTTTGCCTATAAATTTTGTTTATTTATTTAATAATAATGTAGATAAAAATAAAACTTGGTTTCCAATATGTTTTAGTTTAGTAAAAGGAAGACCTAGAATTATAGATGAAGAATTAAATGGTTGGTGGAGAATAAATGGTTTTGGAATGGTTGGTATTTATAAAGAAAAATTTTATAATATTGGATTTTTAAATGAAAAT
This sequence comes from Methanothrix sp., assembly GCA_023229165.1. Taxonomy (GTDB): domain Archaea; phylum Halobacteriota; class Methanosarcinia; order Methanotrichales; family Methanotrichaceae; genus Methanothrix. The sequence continues at coordinate 1,089 of JALNZQ010000267.1, read as the reverse complement.
TTTAAAAATTGGGGCGGAGAAGATAATGATTTATACAATAAAGTTAAAGGAAAAAAAATAAGAAATAATTGTATAGGATTATTTCATAATTGGCATCCTTCTCCATATAATATGAGAGTAACACCTACCAAATTTAGACATATTGAACATAGAAAAAAATTAATAATTGCAATTTCAACATATAATAGATTAGAATATCTAAAGCGTTGTATAGAATCATGGAATAATACAAGAGATTTAAAACATGAATGGTTATTAATAGTTGCAGATGATGGTTCTACTGATGGTACAATAGAATATTTAGAAAATTTAAAAATAGATAATATTAATAAACATTTAATATTAAATAATAGAATGGGGATTCATTATCAAGTTAATCAAATTTTAAGATATAGTTCAAAAATAGATTTTGAATATGGTTTTAAAATAGATGACGATATTTTATTTTTAAACAAAGAATGGGATAATAAATATATAGATACTATACAAAATACTGGTTATGAACATCTTTGTTTTTATGATTATGAGTGGGGTAAACATGGTAAAAAAAATCATAATATAATAGATAGCTCTGATGGTTTTTTACGTTCATATGTATCTAAAGAAGGTGTTCAAGGTGCATTTTGGACATTTACACAGAATGTAATAAATAAAATTGGTTATTTTGATATAGATAATTTTGGTTTTTGTGGTTTAGGTCATGTAGATTATACATGTAGGTGTTGTAGAGGTGGATTTAATAATATTAATAATCCATTTGATTTTATTTATAGTAATAATTATTTAAAATTACCAAGAGAATTATATAAATCAGCTATCGAAGACAAAATTAGATATTCTTTTAATACTCCAGAAATATTATTAAATAAAAAAAGAATTATAAAAGAAGATAGAATTTTTATAGAATTTAAAGATAATAGAGATTTAATAGAAAAAATAAAAATAAATGCAGAAAAAAGAATAGAAGAAAAAAAAGAGAGTAATATATCAGTAAAAACTAAAAATTATACTAAAAATTATACTAATACTAATACTAATACTAATACTAATACTAATACTAATACTAATACTAATACTAATACTAATTTA
>JALNZQ010000043.1 GCA_023229165.1 Methanothrix sp. | reverse complement strand
TACTTTTTTTCTGCCTTATTCTACTAATCAATTAGTATATAGTTTTTTGCATAGAGATGATATGTATCTTAATAATATATTGCACATTGTCTGGTGATGGTTGCTAAAAATTTTATTTGAATAGAATAGAAAATGTTGTGCGGTTCAATCGGACTTCAAGGATTTGAGCTTTTCAATCTGCATCATCATCCTCTCGGATTCCTTTGACTTCTCCCTCTCCAGGTAATCGACAATTTCAGGAAGGTTTCTATTTAACTTGTAGATGCGATACGGTCGTCCCTTTCCTGGATTTTTCTCGTCCCTCTCTGCAATCCAGTCAAGCTTTCGAATCTCCCGCATTGCAATGCTCACTTCCGGTTGGCGAAGATCCGATCCAATTTCTATCTCGCGGGATGTTGCCTCTGCCACCCCTGCCAGATAGGTCAAAACTTTGGCCACATTCCTTTTCAGGCCTACCTTCATGAGTATGGATGCAAATTCATCGCGCTCGACTTTCAGGTCTGAGGCGGTTGATGTATTCAAAACGGTCACCAGGCGCATAAAGAGTGATAACATATATATATGTTTCGTTGAAAATAATTCCATTGAGGTTGGATTCCTGGTTATCTTATTAATTATTTTTTTATGTGCATGACTTTTATTGCCCGAAAGGCTGAAGTGAGAGTAGCTTTTACATTTCTTTTTATGAAGGAGATGTATTTAGAGGATAGCTATCTTTGGGCTTTTGATGCCACTGTAGAGGATGTCTTTGGCGAGCTCGTGATCCTTGATAAAACTGCATTTTATCCGCAGTCGGGGGGCCAGCCCGCGGACGCGGGCTTTCTTTTGCGGGGCGATGAACAGTTCCGGGTAGTGGGTGTTGAGCCGGGGGAACGCGGAATTAAACACATCCTGGACAGGGCCGGCCTCTTGCCCGGTGACAGGATATCGGGGACCATTGATAGCGATAGACGTTACCGGTTCATGCGCAGTCACACCGCTTGCCACATCCTCAGTGCAGTCATATTCCAGGAGACGGGCGCCAAAATCACAGGAAATCAGATTGAGCAGTCCAGATCGCGCGTGGATTTCAGCCTGGATAGCTTTGATAAGGCCAAGATGAGCGAGTATGTGGAGAAGGCCAATGGCATAGTCGACGAGCGCCACGCCGTTACGACGAAAATCCTTCCCCGGGCCGAGGCTCTTGCCTTGCCGGATCTCGTTCGCCTGGCCAAGGATGTCCCGGACAGAGAGATGATCAGAATAGTGGAGATAGAGGGTGTCGACCGGCAGGCCTGTGGAGGCACTCATGTCAAGAACACCGCCGAGATAGGCAAGATCATTATGATCAAAGCGGAGAACAAAGGCAAAGCTAATCGAAGGGTCTACTTCTCCCTGGAGGACTAAATGCACATAATGGAGCTATTGGGCAAATCTCGCGTCAAGGTGGAAGGCGAAAAGGTGCTGGATGCCAGCGAGCCCTTGATTGAGTGGTGCCCTCTCTTCGACAAGATCAGGGGCATAAAAAAAGTGACTGCAAAATCGGCCGCCGCAAATATGGAGTTTAGAATAAAAAATCACGGCATGTTCTCGGCGCGACGCAAGCTGCAGATGGGCATCTTCGTGGGCTTTGGGGCCTCCGAGTCCATGATGACCGGCATAAAGACGGGAATTATCGACGCAGCAGTTACCGTTTGCGATGGAGCGGGCAGCGTGATAACTGCCAATGCCGATCTCGTTCAGGGCATGGGCGGCTACATCTCCGGACTTGTAAGGACCGATCCTATACCGGAGGTTATCGAGGGCATCCGGGCCAGGGATGGGCATGTGCTCTCCCCCCTGGATGGCAGGATAGACCAGATTGAGGGGGCGGCCTATGCTGCAGCGGCTGGATTTAAAAAATTTGCAGTCACGATTGCCGATGCCTCTTCCGCGGAAAAGCTGCGAGAGCTGGAGAAGACGGCAGGAGTTAGGATAATGATAGTAGGTGTTCATCTCACCGCCCTAAGCAGAGATGATGCGGCGAGGCTTTTGGCAGTAGCCGATATTGTTACCGCCTGCGCCTCAAAGCACATCCGTGAGCAGGTAAAGCCTCTGGTGCAGGTGGGCACTGCCGTGCCGCTCTTCGGCCTGACCCGCTGGGGCAAGGAGCTGCTGGTAGAAAGGGCCAAGGATGTAGAGCAGCCGCTTTTGATAAACACTATGCCTCTGCCCGTTCTGCCCGAGAAGAAGCAGCCTTCTCCATTGGTTTAAAAATATTTTTTTATTATCTTTATTAAAACTTGATGGATTACAGGTTACCGCACTACTCGGAACTGGGATTAGCCTGTATCTCCAGCTCGTTGGCCCTGGCGAAAGCTGCATCGGATTCGGTGGTCTTTCCGAGGGCTCCGAGAGCAATGCCTTTGTTGTACCAGGCCTTGGCAAGGTTGGGATCGATCTTGATGGCCTCATCAAAAGACGTGACGGACTCGTCGTATTTGCCCTGGTAAGCGAGAGCAGTGCCTCTGTTATACCAGGCATTGGCATTGTTTGGATCCAGCCTGATCGCCTCATCGCATGCCTTGACGGCATCCTCATAGTTACCCTGGTTATAGAGAGCATTGCCTTTGTTGTTCCAGGTATTGGCATTGTTTGGGTCCAGCCTGATGGCTTCGTCATAAGCTTTGATGGCCTCATCATACTTGTCCTGTTTCAGGAGAGCAATGCCTTTGTTGTACCAGGCATCGGCATAGTTGGGATCCAGCCTTATGGCCTCTTCATAAGCCTTAATGGCTTCATCGTACTGGCCCAAATCATCGAGAGCAATGCCTTTGTTGCTCCAGGAGTCGGCATAGTTGGGATCCAGCCTTATGGCCTCTTCATAAGCCTTAATGGCTTCATCGTACTGGCCCAGATCATCGAGAGCAATACCTTTGTTGATCCAGGCTTTGGCATAGTTGGGGTCCAGCCTGATGGCTTCGTCATAAGCCTTGATGGCCTCATCATACTTGTCCTGACCATAAAGAGCAACACCTTTGTTGAACCAATCGTCTGCCGTCTGTTGTCCATATACAGGCACCACCAGCAGCAAGATAATGAATGCTACCTGGATCATCTTCATAGGGTCTAAGAAGTGCTTGCAAGATATAGGCTTACCGACTGGCCGAGAAAATGGCAAACGAGAGGAACACAAGAACGCGTATTGTATAAAAATTTAAAATTTGGGGCAGTAAGCCTCTAAACAGGACCCGACAGCCGTACATCATTTACTCTTACGGCAGGGAATGGCGAAAGTGCTGTAATCAAATAGATATCATCTGGATAATCATATTGGCCGTTGCCATTGTTATCGATGTACCTGACGCTGGCTAGGGGGGCAATTAAGCCACCCAATCCGGCAGTTGCAATCGGATCCAGGGTGGTAACAGTCCCAACGGCAAATGCGTTAGGTAAATCCGGATCCAAATTGCCTACTTTCGATCCAGGCGGCAATCCCGAGACGTCTGAAAGTCTGACATCATTGGTAACCGTATTCGGTCCCAATCCTACATGGATATAAACAGAATCATCCAAATCATGCCCCGGACCGCCATGGGAATTTACCCATACGATATTTGTCCCAACCAACGCATTTAACTGCATGCCTATGTCATTATCTTGAGGCGTTACTTTAGATCCCGCAACAAGATATCCGAACGGTGTGAGTCTAACATCATTCGAAAGTACCCTTCCGGCTGCTCCCAATGATACTCCTTGGTGCAAATAGACGACGTCTGTATCATCATATCCATTTACCACCCCCGTTTCCCAATAACCTAATGAAAAAGCAGCTCCTGGATTCGGTGCTCCATAAAGACGAAGCGGTGCTCCAAAATCACTATCATATGACGTTACTTTAGTTCCAAATGAATATTGTGACGCACCTGCCAAGCCTAGCATTATTATGATGCAAATAGCCATTGATAGGATTTTCATAATCTTCCTCCGATTACATAAACATATTTTTTGATTAGCATAAATATCCCTTAAGATAAATACTTTGGCTCTTCGTGGAATTGTGTTGGTATGGGGCCACCTGATAATTCCGGGTTGATTGACTTCGTGCCGCATGTAGTTTTACGCTGCATATTGATCATGACAAAGGGTACAAAGAATTGATTGATTATGGCGTTCCACATTTCGTCCTCAGCAGTGCCTGAGCATCCGCATCAGCATATCTAAGAAGAGGCTTCGCCTTTTGTGAGTCTTAGTCGCGACATCAAAGCTTAGAATTAAGTACATTTGGGCCTCAATTGAGGCCCGACTATCTATGAAGATTCTTATTGCCGAGTACGCCTCCGCTCTTGGCCTGGGGGGAACGTGCGAGCTGGAGGGCAGGGCCATGCTAGCCACCCTGGCGAGCAGCTTCGAGAGGGCCGGGCATGAGGTCCTCTATCCCACATCCGGGCCCACCGTAGATGCTGGCCGGCCCATTCTCATGAAGGGGGAAGAAGAGTTTGAAGGCGTCCTGGACTGCAAAGCGGACGCTGGACTCTTGATTGCGCCGGACGGTCTGCAGCCGCGTCTTTTGGAGATCATGGAGAAGAACACGGTGAACCTGGGGGCAAGTCCCGCTGCGGCACGGCTATGCGCCGACAAGCTGTTCTGCACCCGCGCACTGGTGCAGGCGGGAGTGCCCGTGGCTGAGATCGTGGACAGGCCCGATCCTGTGGAGATGGGCTGCCATCGCTATGTGGTAAAGCCGCGCACTGGCTGCGGCTCAGAGGGCGTGCGCGTCACCTCGTTTGCCCGAGCGGGTCCCGAAGAGATCGTCACCCGATACCGTGAGGGGCTGCATCTGTCCGCCAGCTTCATCGTGGGGGGGGAGGGCGTTTTGCCGCTCACCATCAACCGTCAGCTCATCGACTTTCAGGGCGATGGCATAAGCTACCAGGGAAGCCAGGTGCCATACAACACGCCCCGCGCCGACGAAATCTGGGCAGAAGCTAGAGCAGCGGCTCTTACCCTGGGCCTATCGGGGTATGCGGGAATCGACTTTGTGCTGGGGGAGCGACCCTGGGCAGTGGATGTGAACGCCCGGCCGACTACTTCGATCATCGGCATTGCCAGGGTGATGAAAGAGGAGATCGGAGTGCTTATCCTGGGGGCAAGGTTTGGAGGGATGGCGGAAAAGGTGACGCTGGAAGGAGTGTCGACGTTTAGGAAGACGGATCTCTAAAATACACAGATACATAGATCATGTAGGGGGACGAATTGCCCACATAAGATCCATATGAACGTAAGTCTTTTTATTTGTTCGATCACGGTACTATGGTGGAGGAAATGAATTTGAGATATTTGTATGCATTGATGGGATTGCTCCTGCTGCTGGCCGCCACTGCCACTGCCGGGAGCTTTAACGCAGAGATGGACGTCGATACCTATGTGGATGCGGACAATGCCAACCAGACCTTTGAAGATAGCGATTTACTCTGGGCCGCAACCCTGGACAAAGAGCCCACAAAACAGGTCTATTTGAGCTTTATCAATGTGCTCGGCGCGCAGGGAATCTACAAGCCGGAGCAGATCGCTTCGGCAACATTGACTCTTGATGCCGCCCAGGTTGACAAGCCCGGCAAGATCAAGGCTTACTTCTTGCATGGAGCGGCTCTGGATACAATGTCCTGGTATGACAAATTGGATTATGATGCCGAGGTATCCTCTTCCCCAGTGGATGTTGAAGAAGTGGGAAGCTACACCTTTGATGTGACATCTATCGTCAAGAAGGCTGTAGAGACCTGCACGGAAGACTGCCCCTACTCCATTGTATTAGTGGCAGAAGATGACGCTACCGTAGGATTCGCATCCAGTGAGGCTTCCGGGAATCAGCCAGCCCTTAAGTATGTCACAGAAGAGTAAATTCTAAAAAATGATGGATCTAATTGGCAGGGGAATTATGGATCTATTCCCCTGCCAAGGCCGGCTTTTGCGATCATGGGGGTTTTATACATCTTCAGTCAATTAGGTAGCTGATGCGCTCTACCATGTCTCGCATTGCAGTTGTCAGTTTCGTTCTTGCGCTCATCCTGCTAGTTGGCGTAGCTCTGGTATTCTCCAATGGCGTCGTAGCTATCGGGAAAAATGACGCCGGAGCCACCGAAGTCATAATAATCAAGTCCCCGGGATGCACGAAATGCGCGGCGGCAGAGAGAGCTCTAGAGAAGATCGGGCGGGATATGCCACTCAATGTCACTGGGTACTACTATTATTCGGATGAGGGGCATCGTATCATTAAGCAGTATCGGGCCAAGGATGTTCCTGCCATTATAATCGGAATGCAAGTGATCAACTATCGGGATTATGAGGGAGACAATGCCTTGCTGGAAAGCCTCATCAAAGGCGCCCTGGCCAACCAGACCCCCAATCTTCCTGCTGCTTTCACCCTGCCCGGCAATGAGAGCACAAAGCAGAACCTGAGTGCGGCAGCCGATGGCCCGGGCCTGAATTTGCAGGAGATCTCCTTTTACACTATTTCTGCCGTTCTGGGTGCGGGCCTGGTGGCCGGCTTCAACCCATGTCTGCTGGGCATCCTGGTCTTCCTGGCGGCATCGGTCCTCTCCACCACGGGAAGGAAACGGGAGCTAGTGATGATGGTAGTGTCCTTTTCCTTCGGCATCTTTACCATGTACTTTCTATTTGGCCTGGGCATGCAAGAGCTGCTGCAGACCGAGGCGATCGCCAGTGCCTTCCGCTATGTTCTGACTGCCTTTCTCCTGTTGGCCGGTCTCTCTCAGGTATGGGATGCGTTGCGACTCTCGCAGGGACGGCCATCCCTCTTCCGCACGGATTGGGCGCTCAAGTACTTCAAGGCGGGGGTTGACAAGGGGCGATTCAGCTCGTATTTCTTGATCGGGGCGCTCTTCTCCCTGGTTAAGGCACCCTGTGTGGGCGCGATCTACCTCGCGATACTGGATCTTCTCTCGGCCAGAAGCTACTTTGAGGGTGCAGCCTATTTGTTTTTCTTCAACCTGGGTGTAATTCTGCCCATCATCGTCATTGGCGGGGCGATTGCTCTGGGCATGAGCCCGGAGCAGGTGGACGCCTTCCGCAAGGATCATAGAGTGGGAATGAGGCTGGCCACGGGCCTGGCTCTGCTGGCGCTGGCTCCTCTTATCTACTGGCAGCTTATTTAGTTTCATATCCGTTAGGAATCGTCTTTGTGCGCCCTTTGTGAGAAAGGATTAAAATAGAGAGATTGCTCACCTCCTTTTCGAGGTGAATCTTTTTGTTTTTAGTCGGAGAGGCTCTCATAGGAAAGGAGCCTGAGATTGCTCATATCGATCTGATCATCGGAGATAAGGAGGGGCCGGTAGCCACGGCTTTTGCCTCCGCACTTTCGCAGCTTTCGGCAGGGCACACGCCCCTTTTAGGTGTTATCCGGCCCAATCTGCCAGCCAAGCCGTCCACTCTCATAGTACCCAAAGTAACTGTGAAGAATATGGATCAAGTAGCCCAGATCTTCGGCCCGGCCCAGATGGCCGTGTCCAAGGCAGTGGCGGATGCGGTAGCCGAGGGCATCATTCCCAAGGACAAGGCTGAGGAGCTGTTGATAATAGTATCTGTGTTCATTCATCCCCAGGCAAAAGACTACGACGCCATCTATCGCTACAATTACGGGGCAACCAAGCTGGCCCTGGAAAGAGCCATGGCCGGATTCCCGAATGTGGATCTGATGCTCTACGAGAAGGACCGCTCCACTCATCCCATCATGGGCTTCCGGGTCACCCGGCTCTGGGATCCGCCATACCTGCAGGTGGCCTTCGATCTGGTGGACTTGGCTGAGGTGCGCCGCGTGCTTGCGGCTTTGCCTGATAGCGATCACATTCTCATCGAGGTGGGAACGCCCCTGGTCAAGATGCTGGGCATCAGCGTGGTCAAGGAGATTCGCGCCATCAGGCCGGGTGCCTTTGTCATCCTGGATCTGAAGACACTGGATACTGGAAACCTGGAGGTGCGCCTGGCGGCGGACTCTGCGGCGGATGCCGTGGTCATATCCGGACTCGCCCCCAAGAAGACGCTGGAGCTTTCCATCCGGGAGGCCAGGAAGACCGGAATCTATAGCATCATCGATATGCTCAATGTGCCCGATCCGCTGGCCGTCCTGAAAGGCCTCGAAGTCTTGCCGGACGTGGTCGAGCTGCACCGGGCCATAGACATGGAGAAGAGCGCGCACGCCTGGAATGACATTCGCGAAATTCAGGGCCTGGCCAAAGAAGGACGCAGGCTGCTGGTGGCTGTGGCAGGCGGCATTCGCGTGGATACCGAGGGAGCGGCTCTCGCGGCAGGCGCGAACATTCTCGTAGTGGGCCGGGCCATAACCCGTTCCAGGGATATTCGCGACATGGCCGAGCAGTTCCTCATGGGTCTCAAGCAGACGGAGATCGACCAGTACCGGGTCATGACGGACTTCTAGAGATCTGCAGATCCTGGATGATCCGTTTCTCTCTTTTTTTGTTACTACTATTATTTCTGACACCTGGTGTAGGCAGTGCTGTAGATGTGCAGGTGGGGCCCGTGTCCCAGCCGGCTGGCGCAGTCCTCCTGGTGGTGGATGGTCTCGGTGCGTCTTACGTCTATCCTGAGCATCGCGCCTATGCCCTGGACGGCTCGCCAATCGATGGGGCCGTGCTCTTCAACCTCACCGGGGGCGGGGCGCGGGCCGTGGACGTCCGGGTGCCTGTGCCCGAGACCACCAAGAGCCACAGCGTTCTCATCACCGGAAATTCGGGGACGAATCCCGACCATCTCGGCCCCACAGTCTTCGATGCCGCTCGCGCTAATGGTTACCTCTGCCTGGCCTTGCTGGAGCGGGGAGATAGCATGCCCGTCTTGCAGGAGATGGACGGCGTTCTCTATCTGGGAGACAACTCCATGCACGGGGCCGAGCCCATTCCCGGCTTTCGCGCCGGCGCACCTGCGGGCCTGAGATACCGCTTTCAGGTGTGGCGGGACAGGTTTGCCCGGTATTCTGCGCCACAGGGCGTTGCAGGCTACGCTGGCTACAACGCTTGGGCGCTGGACGTAGCTGCGGACACCGTCCAAAACCTCTCCGGCCAGCGCTTTCTCATGCTGGTGAATGTGGGCGCCGTGGACAGCGCCGGGCAGAATCTGGGCGCGGACGGCTATCGCGAAGTGGTCGCCGCCCTGGACGTGCCGCTGGGCCGCCTGGCAGAGATCTGCCGCCAAAATAACGTGCTGCTGGCCGTCACCGCCGACCACGGCATGGTCTTTCCTTCTGCGACGGGCAAGGGCGGGCACTCCGCTGAGAAGTACGCGGCCCGTCCGGAGGCGCTGCGCGTTCCTCTGGTCTTCCTGGGGCCGGGTGTGGAGGAGCTGAACCTGGGCGGCCGCTGGTCAGAGGTGGACATCGCGCCTACCGTTCTGGGCATCCTGAATATCTCCGGCAACTTCACGGCGGAAGGCAAGAGCCTGCCCATCCGCGAGGGCTTCGATCTGCGGGTTACGGGCGCGCCCGCGGGCCTCGCGCTGTGGCGCGATGGGGCGTGGCTGGCCAACGGCAGCGTGGGGGAGTGCCGCTTTCGGGGACTGCCGCGCGGGCTGTACAGCCTCAAAGCGGGCGAACAGGAGTGGGGGGTGCTGGTGAACGGGGATGCTGCGATGGATCTGGCCGGGAAGGCTGCGCCTCAGGGAGATTGGAAGAGAATAATCGGAATCATACTTATCCTGGCCATAAACCTGGCAGGAATTGCCATCATTGTGAGGATCTGGAAGAAAGGAGATTGAATCGGCTAAGGTCTTAATTGAGAAGGTCCTCGACAGAAAGGCCCGATTGGTTCAAGATCGCCTTCAACGTGCCTTTCTTTAGTTCCTCGTGAAGCGGAACCGAGAAAACAGTGTATCCTCTCTGAAGGACTACGTGACTCCCTGCCTGCCTTCTCACAGAAAAGCCATTTCTGACCAGGATCTTGATAAGCCGTTCTCCCGAGGTCACCGGAAGCTTAACAGACATCGGCCAGCTCCACTTTCAGGATCTCAGCATTGGAGCGCACCGTCAGATCTTGGCTGAGAACTTCTATTACAAGCCCAATTGCCTCCTTTATGTTTGCCAGAGCTTCCTCTTTTGTTTCGCCCTGACTTATGGCTCCTGGCAATTCGAGGCATCGAACCGTATAACCCCCCTCGTCCTGCGGTTCGAGGATGACTGTGTATTTCATATTGATAATAGTTGATGGAAGTTATATTTATACAGGCACTTGCTGATCGTAGATAGAGACGAACGGAGAAATGGAAATTGCCCCAACTGGAACAGATTGAAGCCATCGAAAAACGCCTCTGGAAAGCTGCGGACACCTTGCGTGCCAACTCTAACTACGCCAGCAACGAGTACTTTATGCCTGTCATGGGGCTGGTCTTCCTGCGGCACGCCTACAGCCGATTTCTGGCGGTTAAAGAATCGATCGATATCGATGCCAATCTCCCCAAGCGCGGCGGCAAGACCCGACCGCAGACCACGGAAGACTTCTCACAGAAAGGCGCAATCTTCCTGCAACCCAAGGCGCAGTTCGACCATCTCGTCTCCCTTCCTGACAGCTCGGACCGCGCCAAGGTCATCATCGAGGCCATGGAGTCTATCGAGGCAGACTACGAGAGTCTGCGCGGCGTCCTGCCCAAGAGCGAATACCAGGAACTCGACAACCAGGTACTGGGCCAACTCCTACGCACGCTAAATCCCGACGAGCTGAAGAAAGTCTCGGGCGACGTCTTCGGTCGCATTTACGAGTATTTTCTCACCCAGTTTGCCGACCAGAAGGCCCACGACGGCGGCGAGTTCTTCACCCCCATCTCGCTCGTCTCCCTGATCGCTCACGTGCTCGACCCGGAGAGGGGCACGGTGCTGGACCCAGCCTGCGGTTCGGGCGGCATGTTCGTGCAGAGCGCTCGCATCGTCGAGGAACTGGGATCGCTCCCCGCTGACCGGCTCACCTTCCGCGGGCTGGAGAAGAACGCCACCACCATACGTCTGGCCAAGATGAACCTAGCCGTGCACGGCCTGGAAGGCGACATCAAGAAAGCGATCACCTACTACGAGGACCCGCATGAGCTGGTCGGCAAGGCAGATTACGTAATGGCCAATCCGCCCTTCAATGTGGACGAGATCGATGCCGACAAAGTCAAGAGCGACCCGCGGCTGCCCTTCGGCCTGCCGGGCGTCAACAAGAGCAGCAAGGTCTCCAACGGCAACTACATCTGGATCAGCTACTTCTACAGCTACCTGAACGAGCATGGCCGGGCGGGCTTTGTCATGTCTTCCCAGGCTTCCAGCGCCGGAGGCGGCGAGGCCAAGGTGCGCCAAAAGCTGGTCGAGACCGGGGATGTGGAGGCGATGATCGCCGTTCGCTCCAACTTCTTCTACACCCGCACAGTGCCCTGTGAGCTGTGGTTCCTGAGTCGCAGCAAGCCCGAGGGGCACCGGGGCCGAGTGCTGATGATTGACGCGCGCAACATCTACCGCAAGGTTACACGCAAGATCTACGACTTTTCCCCGGAGCAGGAGCGAAACCTGCTGGCCATCGTCCAGCTCTACCGGGGCCAGACCGATCGCTACCTCGACCTCGTCTCAAGCTACTGCCGCCGCACTCTTGAGGAGGCGGCAGCATGCTTTGCTGCCGAGAAGGAAAACGGCGCCATTCAGCCGCTGAAGGAATTCACGACCGCCCTGCGACCTTTTCTGATGGAAGCTGCAAATGGGGCCGATCTGCAGAAGGAACTGGTCGAATCCCTGGCTGCCTTCCAGGCCGATGGCGAGGCGTTCCAGAAGGCCCTCGCCGCAGAGCAAACGGCCTGGAAAACGCAAAAAACCGGCAACGGAGAACTGAAGAAGGCAGTTGACCGGCTTGTTCCCCTGGCCGAGGCTAGCCGCAACCTGGTCAAGCAGACCGATCTACTCTACAAGCTGGCCAGCCGGATATCGGAGAAGAGCGGCGGGCGGGAGGGCGCACGTGACCTCAAGGCTGCGGACGACTCGCGCCAGCGGGCTGCTTTGCCTCTCAAGCAGGTGCGCTACTTTTGGAAACAAGCCGCCTGGCTCACGGAGCGCTTCCCTGAGGCGAGGCTTCGGGACGTGGAGGGGCTGTTCAAGCTGGTGAGCATCGAAGAGATCGCTGCCAACGACTGGAGCCTGACTCCCGGACGGTACGTGGGCGTCGCCCCAGAGGAAGTGGATGAGGATTTCGACTTCGAGGAAGCTTTGCGGGAGATTCACGTGGAGCTGGAAGACCTCAACGCCGAGGCAGCCCGGCTGGCGGCAGTGATCAAGAGGAACTTCGAGGAGCCGGGGATATGAGCGGGAATCTCGCACCACCGGTGCGAGAAATTGCCCGGTGGAGCCTAAGGGCAGTCTGCCGAGCGTCCGAGATCGAGGTAGAGCTGGAACGGGTGGCGGGGAAATGATAAGGGTAGATCTGGTCGCTGAGGCAGTGCCACTTGCGGCGACGTGCAAAGGAATCTTCGAGGTGATAGGGGCATGAGCTGGCCTCGCAAAAAACTCGAATTGTTGGCTGCAGATGAGCCCTATTCTTTTGTTGGAGGTCCTTTTGGCTCGAATCTCACTCAGCGCGATTAGGTCGATAACGGAGTCCCAGTCATTCGAGGATCAAATCTGAATAACGGCCGTTTTCTGGATATGAATGAATTCGTTTACGTTTCCGATTCAAAAGTTCGTAAGGACTTGTCCAGCAATCTCGCTAAACCAGGTGACTTAGTTTTCACACAGCGTGGGACCCTCGGCCAAGTAGCAGTCATTCCTGATGAAGGATTATCAGATAGCTATGTAGTGTCTCAAAGTCAAATGAAACTGACCGTTGATGGCACCAAGGCAGATCGATTCTTTCTGTACTACTATTTCTCCAGTCGTGAAGCAATTGAGCGGATTACGAATTTTGTCTCATCCTCAGGCGTTCCACATATCAACCTTACAACACTTCGCAGCTTTGAGGTTCCGGTTCCTCCACTTGATATTCAGAAGAAAATTGCAGCTATCCTCTCCGCCTACGACGACCTGATCGAGAACAACCGGCGGCGAATCCAGTTGCTGGAGCAGGCGGCGCAGCTGCTCTACAGGGAGTGGTTCGTTCGCCTGCGCTTCCCCGGCCACGAGCATGTCAGGATCAAGGACGGGGTGCCGGAGGGATGGGAGAAAAAGCCGCTGGGCGATCTTCTAACCCTCCAAAGAGGTTTCGACCTGCCCGCAAATGATCGAGAAGAAGGTCCGTATCCCATCTATGCTTCGACAGGCATCAATGGGTTCCATAAAGTGGCAAAGGTGGTGGGACCAGGGGTCGTCACGGGCCGATCTGGGTCACTTGGAACTGTAATGTACGTGCCAGGAGACTTCTGGCCACTCAATACAGCTCTTTGGGTGAAGGAATTCAAGCGAGTAAGCCCGCTATTTGCTCTTCATCTTTTATCTGGAATGAAGCTGGAACAGTACAACGGAGGCGCGGCCGTACCGACTCTGAATCGCAACGATGTACACAGAGTAGAGACGTTGTGCCCATCAAGAAACATTATGAGGCTTTTTGATGATTGCATAAACCCACTGTATCTGCAAATCGAGACATTAGAACGAAGCATTAAGTTATTAGCCCAAGCCCGCGACCTTCTCTTGCCGCGATTGATGAACGGAGATTTCGGATATGAGCAAAGATAACTGTAGATAGAGGCTAATGAAATGTCAAAAAATAATCACTCAGAAGCAGCAGAGGGGCCTATAAATAAATCACCTGCTGGCATCCTAAAGTTTCTTGCCCCATCTCAGACCGAATGGCAGGAGATTCGCCCCGATATAGCCCAAATTAAGGACAAAAATGAAATAAACAAGATAAATAGTAATAGCAAAGAAGCCAAGAGAACGCTTGACGAAATGCTACTTTCTTCTCTTCAAATGTCAAGCTTAATAATATTATGTGGTAGCGGCACATCACTTGGAGATGTGGGTGGCCCGTCCATGAATGATTTGTGGAATTATGCAATAAATAATGAATCTCAAAGTCCCAAAGATGAAGTCACGAAAATCATGAAAAAGGTTAATTTTGTTGAAGAGAACGAAGGGAAAAATATCGAAGCGTTATTATCTCAATGTGAAGCCTATCTCCATGTAAAAGATGATAAGAAAGTTCGTGATTTTGTCGAGTATTGCAAAAAAGTCATACTCGGTAAATGCACTTTATTCTTGAGAGATGAAAAAGCCGGTGTATGGTTTGATGAAAAACTAGAGGGTCATTGCACCTTTCTGCATCGCCTTTCTCGTCGCAGAGTCCGTGACCCGCGTTTGAAAGTATTCACCACCAATTACGACTTATGTTTCGAACGGGCTGCAAGCTTACAAAGCCTTATCGTAAATGATGGTTTTTCTTACACGCAGCCACGTTTATTCGATCCGCGTTTTTTTGGCTATGACATTGTCCGGCGCTCGCTGACGACCGCGGAACATGGCGACTATTTGGAAGGCGTCTTTCATCTGCTAAAACTTCATGGCTCAGTCAACTGGGCGCGAAGTAGTAATGGTAGGATTGAAGAGAAGAATAATCCGGAACCATCAGAAGCCTGCCTGATTTATCCCGCTAGAGGAAAGTATCAACTTTCGTATATTCAACCTCATCTCGAACTCATCTCCCAATATCTGACAAGTCTGCGCGAGCCTAATACATGCCTAATTGTTACCGGATTTGGATTCAATGATGATCACCTATCTGAACCAATCCTCGCTGCTGTAAAAACCAATCCTCGCCTCCGCCTGATTGTGGCCGATTTTAATGCCGAGGATTCGATTGATAGACAGTCAAAAGATACAAGCAACTACTGGAAGGAGTTTTCAACTCTCGCCAAAAATGGGGAGGACATTTGGTTTATCAATGCTTCGTTCAAGGATTTCGTCTCCCTTATCCCAGACCTCCGATCACTCACTTCAGCGCAGCAGCTTGAAAAAGTCATTAAAAGGAGTTTAGGTGGCGCAAATGAGTGATTTAAATGAAAACCTCAGAAAGCTTGCTCGGAAAGGCATTCTGCGCCCGGAGCTACGCGTGGGCGTGGTATCATTTGTTAAGTCTTATGTTGTCCACATAAACCTTCGTGATGCTGGCAATCCGAGTGGGACACATTTTGAAGGTGGACGCTACGGCAAAGGGGAGGTAGGTGAGTTTGTCTTAGTTGAGGGACAGCGGAGTATTCTCCTGGGACGGATTATTGAAGTGCGGCTACCTGAAGGGGAGCGCCACACCGTTAGTCAAAACTATGCTGGATCTAACGACTTAGATGCAATCGGTCATATTCAACTGCTAGGATCTATTTCGATGACCGACTTCCACTTTACTCCTGGGGTTGATAACTACCCCCGTCTTGGGGACCGAGTTTATGCGGCCCCACATCAACTTATTGCCTTGATACCATACTTAATGACAAAAACGGAAGATGGCGATACACCTGTTCAACTAGAGTTGGGTGCTGTAGGTGACGCAATTGAAAGCAAAGTCA
>JALNZQ010000266.1 GCA_023229165.1 Methanothrix sp. | reverse complement strand
AAGATTGGAGCCGGCTCTGTGGTGGTTCGATCTGTGCCCGCGGGAGCGACCGTTGTGGGCGTGCCCGGAAGAATAGCCGAGCCCGAGTGCCCGGCAACTGGAACGGACCTCAACTATGCCAATCTGCCCGATCCCATGCTGCGCGTGGTCAGCAGGCTGCTCGACCGGCAAAATAGATTGGAAGAGCGGCTGCGTTCCATGCAAAGAGCCCTGCCGGGCCCGGAGGCAGAGAAGCTCACAGCCCAAATGGAGCGGGAAGAGGAGATCCGAGAAGCTTTGCGCGACGTGCTTGATCCCGAGGTGGGCATTGATATCGTGGACCTGGGCCTGATCAAGGATATAATCATTCGTGGCGACGATACCGTGGAGGTGGACATGGTGCTGACCGCTCAGGTTTGCCCCATGGTCAGCCACCTCACAGAGCAGGTCCGCCGCCGCGTGGAAGGCCTGCCTGGCATCCGGCAGGTTGAGGTTAAGGTACTCGATGAGCCCTGGAACTGGGACCACTTCGTCCGGCAGCAGAAAGCGAGGATTTAGATATGGCTGCCGTCGCAGAACGGTTTGTTCTCTGATCTTCCGCACCTGCAGAGGGTGACGCGGTT
Organism: Methanothrix sp.; assembly: GCA_023229165.1. Lineage (GTDB taxonomy): Archaea > Halobacteriota > Methanosarcinia > Methanotrichales > Methanotrichaceae > Methanothrix. Next base: position 3,112 of record JALNZQ010000266.1, on the reverse strand, counting down.
TCGGATCTCGTACAGTTTGCCGTCGGCGGATTCGATCGGGATGCCTCCCCGCACCCAGAGAGGCCCATGTTCATTTCTTGGCGGGTATTCGATAACGACAATGGACTTATCCAATTCGGGCTCAATTGTTTTCCCGTTTTCATTGTCCTTGATCACTAACCGACCCGATGGGCAGTTGCATGCTTCTTCTATGGCAATGTCCCTGGCTTCCGGGTCGTCGGATTGCTCTACCAGGTTCCAGATACCGCCGGCACGCATGCAGAACCTGGCATGGACGCAAAGATGCTTATCATCGGACAGTGTCAGCGCAGGACCAGGGATGACTTCTGCATTTTTATCGAAGGTCTCAAGGTCTCCGGCCTCGGTTCCTTCAAAGTGAATCTTGGCATGGGTCCCATCGCAGAACGGTTTATTATTCGAGTGGCCGCACCGGCAGAGTGCATACTTTTCCTGCAAGGGGTATCTCTTGACTTCTCGCCAGGTCCGGCAGTAGCCCTCATCATCGTTGCAGATCTCCGAAGTACTAAGGGGGACTTTACCGATCACGATATATGGTCCATTCTTGCTCACAGTGATCTTCATGGCGTCGTCCGAAGATCCTGATGGCGTCAACATTTTTTCTGTCATAATTAGTTATATACTCCGCAGTGAGATAGGAAGTCTGGTTAATACCCAGGGCCTATTTGGGAAATATCTCAAATCCCCTGGGGAACCTGAAGCTTCTTTGTCCCAGCAGCCTATCCGCCGCCTCTAATGCACCCTTGTCATTTCCGGCAGCTTTGACTTTGCTCAGCACACTGTCCGAGGACTCCTCCTCTTCCACCTGTTCTTTGATATACCACTGTAAGAACTCTGTCGTCTCCTCGTCCAACTCCTCTTCGGCCACCTTGACCAGGGTTTTGATGAGCCCGGTCACCACGCGCTCATGATCCCAGACATGCTGGAAAGCCTGCAAGGGCGAGTCCCAGGTGAACCTAGGTGCCTCCACTGCCAGCATTCTGGCTTTGCCGCCTTTTCCGGCCACGTAGTCGAGCATCTTCATGGTATGAACCAGCTCTTCGCCTGCCTGCAGTCTCATCCAATGGGCAAAGCCCTTCATATTTACAGACTCGAAATGATAGGACATGGAGAGATATAGATAGGAGGAGTACAATTCCCTGTTTGCCTGAACATTCAAAGCATCATTCATCTTTTCGCTGAGCATGACAGTGGCACCTTAATCCTCAATTTACCTTCTCAAATTGTTCTTTTCCAACGCCGCATTCCGGACAGATCCAATCATCGGGAAGGTCCTCAAATGCGGTTCCTGGAGCGATGCCGGATGTGGAATCTCCTTTTTCCGGATCGTAGATGTATCCGCAAACCTTACATACATATTTATCCATTACGTATTCACCTTCTAAACGAAATTTTCCAGCAGCGCCTTTATTTTGCCGTCTCTCTCCGATAAATTCTGCCGGTATGGCGCAAATGTCTGATCAAAGCGCTGCGTCTCGATCTGGTAGAACCTTCCCAGGGGAATTGGAACCGCGGAGCGGTCATAGTTCCAGGAGCGAATGATCTTCTGCGCCTCCTCGAAGCTTGAGGCATCGTTTCCCTGCACAGTATAGGTCCATTTATTGTAGTTCTCGTACTGATTGTTGTAAGAGACGCAGACCTGCAGAACATCCACAAAGGAAAAGCCCTTATGCAGTATAGCTTCCTTGAAGATGGTCTGCAGCTGCTGGATGCCGTGCGTGTAGCCCCGGGCAATGTAAGACGCTCCGCTTACCAGCATCAGCTCCAGCGGGTTCATGGGATGCTCCACTGCCCCAGCAGGCGTGGACTTGCCCTTAAAGCCCTGGGGTGACGTGGGCGTGTACTGCCCGGTGGTCAGGCCGTAGACGCGATTGTCGTGCAGGATCAGTGTAAGGTCGATGTTCCTCTTGGCGGCGAAGATGAGATGATCAAGCCCTTCTGCCAGGCTATCTCCATCTCCGGAAAAGCAGATCACCTTTAAATCGGGATTGGCAATCTTTATGGCCGATGCCGCAGGCAGCGTTCGGCCGTGGATGGAATAGAAGCTGTTCACATTCATGTAGTCCACAATCTTGGCGTGGCAACCGATCCCGGAGACCAGTACGACGTTTTCTACGGGAAAGCCCTCGCTGTCCAGCTCAGCCAGCACCATTCTCATGGCGCTCATGATGGAGAAGTTGCCGCAGCCGGGACACCAGGTGTTCCTGGCCGTGGTTACGAGATCTTTAGGATTCATGCCAGGGCCCTCCCCAGCTCTGCCTGAAGATCTTCCACGGAAAAAGGTCTGCCGTCATACTTCAAAATCCAGTCCTGGGTTTTGATGCCATAAAAGCCGGCCAGCCTTGCCAGTTGGCCGGTCGAGTTGCACTCTACGGCCAAGAGCCGATCCACTCCCTGCAGTGCACTTTTCAGCTTTCCTTCCGGGAAGGGCGAAAGAACCAGCACCTGTATCACTCGAAGTCCCAATTTTCGGGCAGCCTCCACGCACACTCCTTTATTCGAACCCCAGCAGAGTAGAGCAGTCTTGCTCTTTTCATCTCCAAAGACCTTCACAGTCTCGTATCTCTCCAAATCCCTTGCGAGGGATTGCCCTTTTCTCTGGCGTTTGTCGCTGGTCTCCCTGGTTATCTGGGGGTCCTCAGATGTTATGCCGTCTTCATCGTGAGTGTAGCTGTCCGTCTTAATCACCTGCCCTTTTTGAGGGGGAAAAGCCAGAGGCGAGACGCCCGTATCTGTGTAGCGGTAGCGTTTGTACTTTCCCTGTCCATCCCAGAGGAGAGAAGCCTGCTGCGTTTGCTCTTTCAGCTCGCTTGTCATGTCGCCAGCCAGATCTATGTCAAAGCTGTACTGGCTCTCGCTGACGATCTTGTCGGTTAGAATGAACGCGGGAACCTGAAACTTCCAGGCCAAATCCAGAGCCACGCCAGACCAGTAGTAAGCCTCCTCTGCGTCTCCTGGTGCGACTATAAACCTGGGAAACTCCCCCTGACCGGCATTGAGTACGAAGTGCAAATCACCCTGCGCCGTGTATGTAGGCAGGCCCGTGGATGGTCCCGTTCTCTGGGCCATGACCACTACCACCGGTATCTCTGCC
>JALNZQ010000265.1 GCA_023229165.1 Methanothrix sp. | reverse complement strand
TCATGAAGACATACCATCATGGTCAAAAAGCAAATTGTCAGCAAAAAGCAAGGTATTATCCAGGCAATGAATGGCTCAACTTTAAAATTGTCAACATAGGCTTGCATACCATGCCAGGGTGCATATAATATCGGCTGATATAATCCAAACGCAATAGAAAACCATAATTCTGTTATGGCAGCTAAAACCGCTGACCAAAATCCAAGTTGTTGCGCTGTCTTATTTATTATTGTCATGATGTAAAGTCTGCCGTTTACTCTTTAATAGAGTTGACGCTGACTTTCCGGTAATAAAGGGACATGTTTAAGCATTTGACTGAATCCTTCAATATGCAGATCAAGAGTATCAGGAGATCGATGGATGAGGAAACCCTTAACAGATAGGCCTGTGGAAGATGGCAGTATGAATGGCCGTATGATGCAATTGGAATTTAGAAAGGCTGTCAAGGAGGACGTTCCGAAGCTGATCATGTTCCTCAAGGATACGATTGTGGAGGTCTACGGTCAGATCCTGTCCAGAGAAATTTTGCAGCCCTGGGTCGAAGGCGACAGGCTCAGTAGCGATGTCAACCAGCTTTGGCCAAAGATGATCGTGGCAGAAAAGGCGGACGAGATTCTGGCAGTTGCAGCTAGCCTTGACGACAAGGTAGCCTTTCTTTGGGTTCATCCAGCCCACCATCGAAAAGGCATAGGAAGCGCTATGCTGAATATTGTTGAGACCGAGCTAGAGAAATCAGGGTATAAGACGGCAAAGCTGGAATGTTTCAGCGATAATGACCGGGCCATGGGATTTTACCTGGCCAAAGGCTGGAAGATCCTCTGCGAAGAGATGGATGAAGAGGCAGGTGCCTTAAAGATAGTGATGACAAAGACTCTGACGAATGAGAGCAGGGAGTGCGCTAATGGACCATAATACTCCACCGAAAATAATAAAAAACATAGCGATTGCGAATGCTTGGTTGTGGTTATCTGTATTTGTTTCTATACTGGTAACAATAACCAGCTTATCAGGAATATTTCTTGAGAAAACATATTTCAGAGAAACTGAAGCGTGGGCAGTTCAAGCTATCGGCCAGGATTATGCTAACCTGGCAGTTGTTATTCTCTTGCTCGTCAGCACATATTATGTGTCGAAAAATTCACTAAGGGCGTATCTTGTCTGGTTAGGTGCTTATATTTATCTTATCTATGCATTTGCCATCTATGCGTTCTCTGTTCACTTTAATTCTCTATTTTTAATATACATCATAATTTTAGGAGTGTCGTTTTACACTCTGGTTGGAGGATTGACGGCGGTCGATGCAACAAGTCTATCAACATATTTTCTCACAAATACGAAGTCAAAAATAGTGAGCGCGCTGCTGATGATCATTGGAATTTTGTTTGGCCTATTATGGCTGAGCGAAATAGTCCCCAGTATTCTATCAAACAAAATACCGCCCAGCCTCGTTGAAACCGGATTGTGGGTAAATCCGGTTCATGTATTGGATTTGGCCATGATATTGCCTGGCATGATTATTACTTCCGTATTGCTCTGGAGGAGAAATATGTTGGGATTTCTCCTGGCTGTGCCTCTCATGGTCTTTTCAGTGACAATGGGTGCTGGAATAATTTCCATGTTCATCATTTCCGCCATAAAGGGTATGCCAAGCTCCTTGCCCGCAGGAATGATTATTGGTTTAATAATGCTATTGAGCATGTATTTCTCGTATCTGTTTTTAAGAGAAGTAAAAGAATCGAATTGATGCGAAAAGGAGGGAAAGACTTTTCGTTTGATCACCCAATTTTTAAATCATACTGCAACAGAACCGCTTGTGGTGCTCACATAATCTTTGCGGGATTTGATATGACTACAAAAATAATGACTATTGAAAAGTATCGTCACCCAATCCTCTTCTACGGGTTGTCTACAGCTATTCCTTGGGCGTTTTGGTTCGCGGCTGCGTACTTAAGCCACATCACGCCCATGAACCAGTTTTTAGCGACAGCGGTCGGCGTTCTGGGTGTTGTTGGGCTGTTGGGTCCGACGTTGATAGCATTTGGGATGATCTGGCCGGACGCCGACTTATGGGATGATCTCAAAAGACGGATGATCGGTCTTAAAGGCGTCCGGCCGATCTATCTCTTTCTTACCTGTTTCCTCATGCTTGCCAGCATTCTTCTGGCACAAGGGATTTCCCTGCTGTTCGGGTACAGCGCGGATCAGTTCAGTCTCTCGGGCATGTCATCGTTCTCTGCCGGAATCTTCCCTGGGTGGTTCCTGCTCTTTCTCGCACCCCTGGTAGAAGAATTGGCGTGGCACTCCTATGGCACCGACTGTCTGCGACAGCGAATGAGCCTGCTCAAGGCATCCCTGCTGTTCGGCGTGTTCTGGGCGCTTTGGCACCTGCCGCTATCCTTCATTAAGGATTACTACCACAGCAACGTGGCTGAGATCGGGCTGCTTTACAGCCTCAATTTCGCATTCAGCCTTATTCCCTATGTGATTCTGATGAACTGGCTGTACTACAAAACCAACCGCAGCATAATGGTTGCTATTGTCTTTCACATCACGGCTGGGTACTTCAATGAAGCATTTGCCACGCATCCGGACAGTAAGGTGATCCAGACAGGACTCTTGCTGCTGCTGGCGATCGTGGTGATCATCAAAGAAAAGGACTTCTTCTTGCGGCGAGACTACCGGGAGGAGAACTAGACCCACTAATGAAGGTCCCTCCATCCTTTGTCAAAACCGCAGGTTCATAAGCAGAAAAGAGATCGCGTGGAATGCACTGTTGACCCGAGACGGGGCTGTGACTGACGTAATCATGTCCGGTGATCAAGGCGGACCCGCCTTAGATTCCGGATAGAGACTAAAATACTCCACCACCTAACGAGTCTCGCCGAGTTCTTGTCTGCAAAATCTCAGCACGCATCTTTCCTCTCCGCGGCAGATCCTCTCCTCCCGGTCAAATTCGATCTCCCGGCCCTCGCCCTCTCGAACCTTCCCTTCATCCGGCAGGCCCTTTTCCCCGGAAAACTCGCTCGCCCAAACCGAATTTTCCACCTTGCAGATCAGCTCGCTTACCCGCTCCGACAATTCCCCGCGCCCTGACTTTACCATGATATCATGCCAGGGGCATCTCTTGACGATCACGGCAAAGCCATCTTCCCGCGGCTGTATCTCATAGTCAAAACCCTCCAGGGTGAGGCGGGCGGACAGCGCCTGCGCCAGCCCCGGCAAGCCGCGTTGCAGATGCATCATGCCCTTGAGGGTGCGGGCCTGAATCTTGGGCAGAACCCTCCATACGGACTCGTCCAGCCGCAAGGCTTCGTCGAAGCCCAGCCTCTCCTCGACCTTCATAAACCACAGACCATCCACAGCCGTGTACGATCGCCGGAAGTACTCCGCCTTCTGCTCCTCTGTCAATCGGGTCATGCTCCCGGCCTCTCCTGTGATGGAGCAGCAGCTCCGGCCTTTCGCCCCGCCTTGAAAATGGCCTTGCACGACTGCATGGAGCGATGGCATTTTTCCGCCATGTCTCGCATCTCACGAGCCCCCGGATCGCCCACACTCTCCAGCTCTTCCGACCGGGTCTGGTAGATCCTGAAGGCCTTCTTGTAAGCCTTGAGCGCCTTTTTGCTGCACTCCTCTTTATCCGTCACTGCAGAAAAAGTGACATGAGCAAAGGCCAGATCCCTGAGAATATCGGCGTGCTCCAGGGGAGCCGTCTCCAGCGTGTAATACTCCAGGGCACGCTCGCAGGCATCAATTGCTTTCCGG
>JALNZQ010000264.1 GCA_023229165.1 Methanothrix sp. | reverse complement strand
CGGAAGAGTTTCGCATCTGTCCGCAATGCGGCTATGAGCTAGGATTTCACAGTTCCTTTCTGCGGGCGGAGGAAGGATACAGAATCATCCTCATCTGCCCGGAGTGCGGGGCGAGGTACGATGTGGGATGGAGAATGTGAAGACATTGATATACTTGTAATTCATTGTAATACAAGGTGATTGAGATCTCCACATCCGTATCGATTCGGCTTCCAGACGACATGGCAGATAGTCTGAAGAGCCTCTCTGAAACCATAGATCGCTCCAAGGCGTATATCATCAAGAAAGCATTGCAAGCATACCTTGAGGATTATTCAGATTACCTGATTGCCCAGGAACGTTTGAACGACAAAAACGACAACGTGGTATCTTGCGACGAGATGAGGGTACTTCTTGGCCTGCCTGATTGAGTACAAATCATCCGTGGCCCATGACCTGAAGAATCTGGACAAGGCAGTTGCCCAGAGATTAATCAAAGAGCTGGAAAAGGAGTTATCCAGTAACCCGGACTGTGGAGAGGCGCTCATTGGGCAGTTCAAAGGACTGTTCAAGCTGCGCATTGGAGACTACCGGATCGTTTATTCCAAGAAACTGGGCGGAGTATTGGTATTGCGAATTAGGAATCGCAGCAAGGCGTATAGATAGCGAATTAGCTGCGGCACATCCGCGCAGGAATCTCAGGAGAAATAATATGGACAACAAATTGAAAAAGCTCGCCGAGAGCGCAAAGACCTTCACGCCCCAGATGCTGGAGCCACCCTACAGCGGCATCCCTACCTTTTTCGGAGCGCCGCACCAGCCGGAGATAAAAGATATGGACATTGCCCTGGTGGGCGTGCCCTTCGACCTGGGCGTGACCAACCGCAGCGGCGCGCGTCTGGGCCCGCGGGAGATGAGAAACCAGTCCAGGCTGGTGGGAGTCTACAACCACTACAGCCGCATGTCGCCCTTCTTTGACTGCCGGATAGCGGACGCGGGAGACGTGCCCTTTCAAACCACCTACGATCTGGAAGAGGCCCACACGGATATCGAATCGTTCTACAGGAAGATTTCATCGGCTGGCGTCCTGGCCATAACCGCGGGCGGGGATCACTCCATAACCTTTCCCATTCTCAAAGGCCTCTCCTCAAAAGAGAAGGTCGGACTCATCCACTTCGATTCGCATTGCGACACATCGGCACCTTTTCACGGAAGCGGACTGCAGCACGGCTGCCCCATGCGAAATGCCGTAGAGGCGGGGCTGGTGGACCCAAAGCGCACGGTGCAGGTCGGCATCCGCGGCACGGCGGAGCTGCTCTGGCAGTTCTCCTACGACAGCGGTATGAGAGTAATTCACATCGAAGAGTTTTATGAGATGGGCTGCAAGAAAGTAATCTCGGAAATCAAGAGCCGGGTGGGAGACGGTCCGGTCTACATATCCTTCGATATCGACTGCCTGGACCCGGCCTTCGCTCCCGGTACGGGAACCCCGGTGGTCGGAGGCATGAGCAGCTTCGAGGCCTTGCAGGTCTTGCGGGGCCTATCAGGGCTGAATGTCATCGGAGGGGATCTGGTGGAGGTGGCCCCGCCTTACGATGCCGGCGGGATTACGGCTCTGGCCGGAGCCACGCTGATGTTTGAAATCCTCTGCCTGGCAGCTTCATCCAAGGGCGCCTAGATAGCCGGAGGAGGCGGAAAAATCATAAATGCGCCTACCTCTCCATCGCCTTCTTTCTCATCTCCACCGGCATCTTCTCGATGGCATACCGCAAGGCCGTGCGCGGCATCTGCGCCTTTTTTCTCATCACGTAGTCGAATACCTCAGCCTGGTGCTTTTTGCTCGCCTCCTTGAGCATCCAGCCGTAGCCCTTCTGCACCATGTCGTCCCTGTCCATGAGTAGAATGTCTGAGATCTCGAAAACCTCCTTCAAAAATGCCCCCTTCCGGGCCGGTAATATCAGGGTCACTGCAGAGGCGCGCCGCAGCCATCGATTTTCAGCGCGGGCCCAGACGGCCATGCTATCGATGAACTGCGGATAAGTCTCCACGAAGGTGCCCAGGGTGTGGTTGCAGAGCGTATCGCACTTGGCCCAGTTGTCCACGTACATATCCACCCATCTCTCGAATACGGCAAAGTCCTCCGGCTCGTACGCCCGCCGCAAGGAGTAGGCCCACTCAAAGGCGATGAAAGCCTCCTCGCTATAGTTGGCCTGCAGGAGATTTTCGCATAAGGAGAAGATCTCGTCTTTGTCTCGATCTTTTATTTCGCGAAAATACTTGGTGGCGATCTTTTTGACAACAGCGCTCTTCACGCCGTGGAACTTGACCTCCTCTTTAAAGAAGCGCTGAGCGCTCTCCCGGGTCTTCTCGTCAATACTTTGCTGCAGCTCTAGGCGCACGGCCTCCAGGACATTTCTTTCCATATCTCACCGGTGGGCTTATCTTTATCAAAAAATCTTCGCTAATGACATGGTGCAATTCGTCCTGACTGTCGCCGCAGCAAAGCGGCTGATAGGCAAAGCCCTGGCAGCTCACCCAACAATTAAGGCGGCCCTTTCCTCTGCCACACTGGTAATCATTGCCGGAACCACCAACGGCTACGCCGCTGAGGAGATCTTGAGAGAGCTGGGCTTTGCGGAAGAGTTTTCCAGAAAGAGATTTTTCCGCGGCATCGTCCTGCCGCCGGGAAGGACCACTGAGACGGGAAGGCTGCCGGATGAGAGCGATTTTCCCGGCGATGTGGTAATAATAAAGGGAGTTTGGCAGAAGGGCAAGACCCTCTTCGACGTTGCCGAAAGCATGAGAGAGGGCGACGTCATCCTGAAGGGAGCCAATGCCCTCGACCTTGAGAAAAAGCAGGCGGCGGTGCTCATCGGCCATCTTGGTGGAGGAACGACCATCACCGCCCTGCAGGCGGCTGTGGGCCGCAGGGTACAGCTCATCCTGCCGGTGGGCCTGGAAAAGCGCGTCCCTGTAGATCTGATGGAGCTGGCCGCCCGCATCAATGCGCCCGGTGAAAGCGGCTTTCGGCTGCTGCCCATTCCTGGCGAGGTCTTTACTGAGATCGAGGCCATTCGGCTGCTCACCGGAGCGGAGGCGGAGATGCTGGCTGCGGGCGGAGTAGGGGGTGCAGAGGGAGCGGTCTGGCTGGCCCTGCGGGGGAGCCCAGAGCAGCTGGCAAAGGCAGAGGAGCTGATGAGGGAGGTTTCTGGAGAAATTTCACAGTCAGATGTAATTGCATAGAGAAGGAGGCTGGCCGTTACATGCCTCTTTCTTTCCTATTCTGGATTTCTTTGGCCATAATCCCGATCTTTTTCCACTTTTTCTTTTCGGCTCTCTGAAGATCAGGATTTTTCTTTCTCTCTATTGCCAGCAACTCTCGCTGAAGTTTTCTGTAGCTCTCAAATCTGACTACAGGAAGCTTTCCTTCTGCAATTGCCTTTCGGATCATGCAACCTGGCTCAGTCTCATGCTGGCAATCAGAAAATTTGCATTTTGCTGCAAGTTCCTCGATATCCAGGAACGTATTATGTAGCCCATCGCTGGCATCCCATAGCTGAAGCTCTCTCATGCCCGGATTATCAATTATGACTCCGCCCTTCTCAAGCAAGATCAGCTCCCGCACAGTCGTAATATGCCGGCCTCGACCATCATCTTCCCTGATCTCACCGACTTTTTGCCTTTCAACCCCGTCTAGTGCATTAGTACGTGTTTAGCTGGCCAGTTTCTCGGTTAGCATTTGGAGACTATTCAATCCTTTTTGTCCCCATGTTGCCAGTGTCGTCATAATTCGCTCATGAATCGAAGTTCCTTTGTCATTGCGCAGTGT
>JALNZQ010000263.1 GCA_023229165.1 Methanothrix sp. | reverse complement strand
ATGGGGCCACGGCGATTTGAACGCCGGTCACAGGACCCCCAGTCCTGTAGGATACCAGGCTACCCTATGGCCCCGCATGGCGCACCCTAGGATGCAGAGGTGGCATATAAGGATTTCCCACGGTTCGGGGACAAGGGGTGCAGGAATCGGCACTGAGCCTGATTAGATGTGCAATTGAGCACACGAGATCAACTCATCACTCAATCCACGCAGATCTGGATTGTGCTGTCGTAGACCTTCTCCCTCGATAGCTCTGTTACATTGCCGGCTCTTGTTACGAGATATTCAATGGCATAATATGGATGTGAACCGCAGCCACATAGTTCGCTATCGAATAGATGGACTTTGTAGCCCCCCTCAGTCTCTTCTGCGTATGTCGGCTCTATTGAAGACGCTGCTGAGGAGTAACCCTCCGGGACGGATGTATCATATCTTGGCAATGAACTTGTCAGTGCCACGGCAAAAGCCAGTGCCTCCTCTTTTGTCTCGACCGGCGCAAATATCGACAGGAATTCCTCTTTGCTGCTTATCAACTTGAACTCATCGCCCTGCTTAGCGATATATCTCCGGAACAACGGCATCATGCAGCCCTCCCGGACTATGCCGTCCTGGGAACTGTAGTCTTTGCCTAGAAAGAGGCATTCGACTACCGGTAACAGTGGGGAAAGATTTTCTAATGCGCTGGAAGCGTTAGAGATCTGCATGCAGCCAAATCGCTGGTCAAGTCCTAAGCTGCTGCAATCCAGACCGTAACCATCCGCAAAGCAACCAGAATCTATGAACGCATTCGAGTCGATGTTTATGCTTGCGTTTGATGGCAGAGCAGCATAATATTGCGGGATGCAGACAAAAATGAGGGCGATAAGCCCAAATAAAATGTATCTGTGTGGAAACATAGAAATTACCAGCTTATAGATAACCCCCATTTATAATGAATGTTTCGTCTGAGACGGGAATGAAATACGAGTTATAGCGACAATCCCATCTCTCGTGCCCGATCCAGCTCCCCGGGCTTCTTTCCGATCTCTCCTCGCTCGTAGGCTTGGACGAGCAGGCTTCCCGCATTCACCATACCCAGGTAGTCGAAGGACATGGAAAACATCTGCACGGAACGTTCCAATTTGGCATAGATCTCCCCCATTCCCTCCGAGAGAGCACAGGTGTAGCCGGACTGTTCCCACTAGCAGTCGCGGCAGTCCAGGCAGGGCAGGATCTCATAGTCATAGAGGCGTAGCCTTTCTGCGACGTGGCCCTTCAACACCGCTCACTGATACTTGCTCGGCCCCATGGTTTTGCACTTTTTGCACTTATTTGTACCACTTCAGGCTTTCGTCCACAAATCTTATGAACGATATGAAGAAGTCCTTCGCAATCCTACAAGTTAAAATTAAGTCTAAAACACCAGCCTCCAGAGCATCTTTGGATTCTGCTTGAACAGAAAACTCAGCAGATCTCGCGCATTCATCCTGGAGAGATCCTTCCCATGCAGCGATTTTGCCAGATGGTTCAGATCATCATCTGTGAGCTTCAGGAAGAAATTTTTAGCATGATAGCGTCTCTCAATCTGCTTTCCGATAGATGATCTCCATCTATCCTCATATTCTTTAAGGGCGGCTGTACTTACATCCCCCGAAGATACCGCCTTGCCTGCAGTTTCCCCTGCCATTATTCCCGCCTTCATGGCATTTATGATCCCGCCTCCTGTGAGTGGATCGGATTGATGGGCAGCATCTCCAACCAGCATTACGCCGTCTGATGTTGTATTATTCATTGGGCCGGAGGTGGGAATTCCCCCTGCCACCATCTGCAAAATTCTTGCATGAGGCATCTTGCTCTGCAAAAATCTCTCCAGCAGCCTTACGGGTTCGCCTGAGCCGGATTGGGAGCCCTGTATGCCTATGCCTACGTTGGCAAGTCTGCCTCCTTTGGGAAAGATCCATACGTAGCCTCCCGGAGCTATCCCGTTTCCGAAAAAGAACTCACAATATTCCTGGTCAATGCTGTCGTCCAAAACCTGATACTCCGCACAAACCATTATGTCCTCCGGTTTTAGCCTGGTACCGATTCCTGCCCACCTGGCTACCTTGGACTCCACGCCGTCCGCGCCTATGATCAGAGGTGCCTCGATCTGGAGTGGCTCTCCCCGGCAGATGGCTGATACTGCATATAGGCTGTTTTTCCTGATCAATCCGATTGCCCGGGTCTTGACCAGGACCTTTGCACCTGCATAGGCTGCCTGGAGGGCAAGGCCCCGATCAAATATTTTCCTCTCCAGAATGTATCCGCCTTCATCTTTGCGGCTATCCACAGTCGTGAACACATTATCTCCATTGGGGGAATACATCCTTACTCCATTTACCTCCGTTGATATCCAGTCGGGCTGCACCTTGATCAATTCTCTAAGTTCCGATCTGATGCTCACCCCCTCGGCGCATCTGATAGGCTCTCCTATCTCTTGCCGCTTTTCTAAAAGTACAACATTCAGGCCCGACTCTGCCGCGGTCTTGGCAGCCATAGAGCCTCCTGGGCCCGCTCCTATTACAACGACATCGCACTTCATTCTATCTGCATCATCCTGGCTAGTGCCTTCTCCAACTTCTTTCGCGTCCTTGTATTCGGATTTAGCAGTATATCCAGATCTCTTTTTATTCTTGTGTAACTCTTCTCTGAGGAGGGGCAATCCTCGTAGATCTCCACGCCCTGCAGTCCAATTTGGCCGGGGCTGAGAAATGGGCTACATCTGCATACCATTGGTCTCGCCTGATATATTTTACAGCCCTTCTTCGCTTCATCGTAAAAGCGGCATGGCACGGTTGCCTTAAAGGCCCGCAGGTCAGTCTCGCTGGGGTGAGGGATTGTGTATTCTTCTATCATTTCTTCTTCTGAAATATTAAAAAAGCTTGCCAATCTGCGAATATCTTTGGGATAGATATCAATGGGATCAGCTACCCGGCAGCAATGGCCGCAGCGCTGACATTGGAAATCCATCTGGATCTGGATGCGCAGATAATCATAGGGATCTAAGGACATAGATTATGACTACCATCAGAACTTTATCCTGGGGATATCTGCTTCCCTCATATTCTCGGCCATGCTCCAGAACCACGCCTCACCATTATGAATACGGAATATGGCTAACGCCGGGTCACTGGGGCTCTTCATCAAAGCCTTGAGAAAAGGTCTCTCTTCCAGGAGCCGGGCCCGGAGAAGGGCATTGTCCACAAACTCCACTTCTCCCGTCACACGCATCATATTCTTGGCCATCATGTCGCCGCCAGCATGGTAGAAGCAGACCTCCACATTGGGATGATTCTTGATCTGCCTGTAGACGCTCTTTGCCGTTGCCGTGTGATAGTAAAAGCCGCTTTCGTCGGCAAACCACATCAAAAAGGCCCTTACCCTGGGCATTTCCCGATCTACGGTGGCGATGAAGCTAACCGGGTTATCATTGGCAAATTTTAGGCAATCCTTAAAATCCATTACAGATCCCACTCCTGTTTTGCATGCTGTTATTATTTAGACCTTTCCTCATTTGTATCAATCGAAAAGACTTATTATGTAATAGTAATAATATTGCGTCTAATGCTCAATATAACAAATCTAAGCGAGAGGCAGCTTTACGTGGAGAGCGACCGCTGGCAGTGCAGCTTCGGCTGTGGAGATCCGGTGAGGCTGGGTCTGGTCCTGGAGGCTGTGGACCTGGATGAAGGCAGTGATGAAGGATTCACCTATGTCATCGATGCCGGCCTCATTCCCCAGCTTGATTTTCTTGACGAGGAAATTTTGCAGGAGGCTAGATTGGAGGGCCTGATGACGCGAGAGGAGC
>JALNZQ010000042.1 GCA_023229165.1 Methanothrix sp. | reverse complement strand
CTTGGGGTGAATTGAGCAAGCTTTGAAGGTCCACTTTCATAAGATCTAAAATATGTTTAAATTTATTAAGAAAATCATAAAAATAAAGCTATTCGTGATTGGATTGCTGGCACTATTGTGGTTCATGAAGAAAAAATGCGATCGCGACGGTGGTGAGGAGGAATAATCGGCTATTTTGCGATAGATTTTTGCCAAAGAGTGCCGCGAATGGGTCTATGCATTCGGCTCAATGCGCAAGAGCGCTCTTGATCAAGGAGCAAATGCCGTTTGGGATCGGATCGAAACGCGATCATAATATTATTTCGCGAAACCTCTTTTGCCTGGCACTTCGGGGTGATGCAGTCAGTTTATATCCATGTACCCCTCAATTAAGGAGACTTGAATCAGGCAGAAGTTCACAAAACACTGTTAGCAAGCATAACTGACCGTAAGAAGAGTCGAAGAGTGTGCCGTGAAAATGAAGTCAAAACAATCCCTCGTGATGGAACTGGAAGCATTGTCTATGATCGAAAAAAATGATCTGAAGAATCGGCTATCGCAAGCCATATTCGAGACCTACGCCCGCCAGGATGTAGTCCTCGTGCGCGGCAGTAAAGCCAGTGTCTGGGACTCGGAGGGAAAGGAGTATCTGGACTTTGTGGCAGGCATCGCCGTGAACAACGTGGGCCACTGCCACCCGGCCGTAGCCCGGGCCATAGCCAGGCAGGCGGAAACGCTAATCCACACCTCCAACCTCTACTACACGGAAAATCAGGTGCTTTTGGCGGAGGAGCTGAAGGCCCTCACGGGCATGAAGAGGGCGTACTTCTGCAACTCCGGCGCCGAGAGCGTGGAGGCTGCCTTAAAGCTGACCCGCCGCGCCACAGGCAAATCAAAGATCGTAGCAGCCGAGCGCGCCTTTCACGGCCGCACCCTGGGCGCTTTGGGCACCACCTACAAATCCATCTACCGCGAGC
The DNA here is from genome assembly GCA_023229165.1 of Methanothrix sp. Lineage (GTDB taxonomy): Archaea > Halobacteriota > Methanosarcinia > Methanotrichales > Methanotrichaceae > Methanothrix. The sequence goes on along the minus strand of JALNZQ010000042.1, from coordinate 15,042 downwards.
CTTTCCGGCCTTTGAATGAGGCGACATTCGTTCCTTACAACGATATAGAGGCCCTCAAAGCCGCTGTGACAAACGAGACTGGTGCAGTCATCTTGGAGCCGGTGCAGGGAGAAGCCGGTGTCTATGTGGCTGACGCGAAATACCTGCGTGCGGCACGCCAGATTTGCGACGATAAGGGCGCACTGCTTATCTTCGACGAGGTGCAGACCGGCTTTGGGCGTACAGGAAAGTGGTTTGGCAAAGATCACTTCGGCGTTATGCCGGATATGATCACCCTGGCCAAAGCCATGGCCGGCGGCCTGCCCATCGGTGCCATGCTGGCCGCTGGCCCAGCCGCGGAAGCTTTCCAGAAGGGTGACCACGGCTCAACCTTTGCCGGAGGCCCCCTCATCTGTGCCGCAGCTCTCGCCACCATCCAGGTGATAAAAGATGAGAAGCTGGTGCAAAGGTCTGAGGAGATGGGCGCATACCTTAAGAGTCAACTGAAAAAGCTCGCGCCCAGGGAGATACGCGGCCTGGGATTGATGGTCGGCCTGGATCTCGATGCTGACTGCAAGCTGCTGGTGGAGAAGGCTCTGCAAAAAGGAGTGCTGATCAACAGCACAGGCGAGCACACCCTCCGCTTCATCCCGCCCCTGGTAGTCGGAAAAGCTGAGATCGATAAAGTGGTGAGCGTGATTGGAGAGTCACTCTGATTCCTGGCGGCAAGCCAAGCTCCGCCCGGTATTGAGGCAGCTCAAGCCCTACGTAGCCGGCAAGGGCTTTGGCGAGATCTCTCGCAAATATGGCCTGAAACCGGAAACGATTGTGAAGCTGGGCAGCAACGAGAATCCCTATGGTCCCAGCCCGAAGGTGGCGCAGGCTTTAGCCAGCATCTCTCCCGAGAGATACCCGGAGCCCGAGGAGCTGATCGCTGGCATCGCCGCCTATACCGGTTTTCCCGAAGAGATGATAATAATCGGAGCGGGCATGGACGGTGTTATGGACACCCTGACCCGCCTCTTTTTGGAAAAGGGCGATCGGACTTTCATTCCCACTCCTACCTTCAGCTACTACGAGATATTGACAATTACAGCCGGAGCCATCCCCAACCTTGCGCCTCGCGGGCCGCAGTTTGAGATAGCAAGCCGTGTGCCGCCGGACACAAAGATGGCCTTTCTCTGCTCACCCAACAATCCCACCGGCAATGTGGCGAGCGAGGAGGAGATTGCCGCTCTGCTGGAGAGCACGAACAGCATTGTGTTCCTGGACGAGGCTTATGTGGAATTCGCCGACAAGAGTCTCATCCGACTGGTGGAGCGGTACGACAACCTGATCGTAGGCCGCACCCTGTCCAAAGCCTTCGGCCTGGCCGGCATGCGCCTGGGCTATGCCGTAGCGCCCCGGTGGATAGCCGATCAATATAGAAGAGCTGCGCCTCCTTTCTATGGCATCAGCTGCGCAACGGTTGCCGCAGGCGTGGCGGCGCTGTCCGATCTGCCCTTCATGCGACTGTCCGTGAAAAAGATAATATCTGAGCGGCAGCGGCTGCAAATGGTGGTAAAGGCATACCCATCCCAGGCCAACTTCCTTTACCTGGAGACGCAGCAAGAATCTCGTGAATTTGTGGAGAGATTTATGGCCAGAGGCATCATCATTCGCGACTGCCGCTCCTTTTGGGGGGCAGGCGAGCATCATGCACGGGTGACCGTGGGAACACCGTCGGAGAACGACCGCTTCCTTTCCGCTTTCCAGGAAATATGCAAATAGCACTGACCGGCACTCCCGGCACGGGAAAGACTACCATTGCCGGGCTCTTGCCCTACCGGGTCATCGATATAAATGCCCTGGTGAAAGGGGGCATGAATTTCGGCAAAGATCCGGAAAGGGGCTGCCTGGAGGCGGATATGGATGCGCTTGCTAACTATCTGGCAAAGCTGGACCCAGATGAAACCCTTATCCTGGAAGGCCATTTCTCCCATCACTTCGTAGATATGGCCATAGTTTTGCGGCTGGCTCCTTCCCTACTCAGGTCGCGGCTGGTGGCGCGAGGCTACTCTGCCTCAAAAATAAAAGAAAACCTGGAGGCAGAAGCACTGGATGTTATTCTGGTCGAGGCGGTGGAGCTATGCGGCCAGGTTGATGAGATTGATACCACAGGGAAGAGCCCTCTACAGGTGGCGGAAATCGTAGAGGAAATAGTCAGGGGTGATCTGCGTCTTCCTCCCGGCCAGGTGGACTGGCTGAATGAATTTTTTGGCTGAGATCTCTAGCCCGGAGCGGAACTGGTTTTGATCTGGGCCAGCAGTTCCTCTGATGGATGCATCATCTTATTTTGGTCGCACACATTCAGGAGATGGCCTATGCGTCCGGCTGCCTTTTCCAGAAAGTTGAGGCTATTGGCATCAGCACATGCAACGACCACTGCTCCATTTGCCTTGCCTTCACAAATTATGGGCGCCGACATCCAGCTATGTTGTGAGCCCTCCTCACATTTATGGACGCGAGGCAGGACTAGAAGAAGGCCTAATTCCACTCCGTTGATAAATTCGATCAGCTCCTCCACCGATCCGTGCAGTGCCCGCAGCACCAGGCCGCTCTCTTCCTGGAGAAATACTCCTCCTACCTGTGCACCACTCATGCCTGTTATGAGATGGTCCAGGGCACGGGTCAGCTTCTTATCCATATCCTCCGATGATGGCAAACAGGTCTGCATTATTCCGTCGATGGCTGCAAGTTCCCGGTTTGCTTGCATTATTCCAATCTCCAGCTCTTTTCTTGCCGTTATGTCCAGGAGATTGCCCAGGATTGCTCTCTTGCCTTCGTACTCAATGGGAATTGTCCTAAACTCAATCCAGCGATAGGTTCCGTCTTTGCGCTGCACCTTAGACTCATAAACGGGTATATCGGACTGCAAGTCGCGCTGCAGGCGGCTCACGCACTGCATATCATCGGGCTTCACGAGCTGCCAGAAGGGCAGGCCAAGCAAGCTCTGTGCAGAGCAGCCGAATATCTCGCCCAGCTTTGGATTGACAAGCCGGAAGCCTCCATCCTGCAAAATGTAAATGCCTGCCAGGGCGTTCTCGACAATATTTCTGTGGATTCTCTCCGATCGCTCGATCTGGCCGCGCATCTCTCTCTCGTTACCCTTGAATCTGGCCTCTTGAATAAGGTTCTCGAAGACATAAGGAAGGCTCTTGAAGCTTTCCAGGCTCTTGACCACATATTTGGTAGCCCTGTTCTCAAAGGCCACCACTGCCATCTCTGTAGTGCCGTGGCCGGAAACCATGACCACGGGAATGTCCGGATCAAGCTTTCTAATCCTCACCAGGACATCCAGCCCCCCAATGCCAGGCAAGACCAGGTCCACTGAGATCAGGTCATAGGCGGTGGCGGCGATCATCCTCAGCCCCTCTTCGCCTGAGGCGGCAAAGTCTAAGAAGAATTCATCATGCCTTCTAAAGCCCATTCTAATCAGTTCGGCATGTTCTGGATCATCTTCGATAATGAGTATGCGAAATCCTGCCATGAGAATCCTTCCCTGCTCAAAATAAGGATGATAGATTTGCATATTTCTATCTTTCTACCAACCGCCATAGATTTAATAGCCTGCAAATGCATAAAGCAGAAAGGATGAAACTATGCATTGCCCTCTTTCTCTTGCTTCTCGTCGCTTCCTGCCAGGCCAAGACACTGATTGTCGATCCGGGTGAATCAGGAGATGCTAAGACGCTTTTGGCCGCCATCATCCTGGCCGGCAATGGAGATACGATTCAAATCCAGCCGGGAAATTATGCCGGAGCTATTGTGGACAAAAGCGTGAACATCTCCGGCAGTGGTTTTGTAATTGTAGACGGATCATTAGCCGTAACTGCGCCCGGCTGCAGGGTATCCGACATCACTATAAAGGCCCGAGGAAAAGATGCTGGCGTCAGCTTCGCCTCCCAAGACAATCAACTCGTGCGCTGCACCGTGGCCGGTATCGCGACGGCCGTCAAAGTGACCGGTATGAATAATTCCATCAGGGATTGCCGGATCGATTCGCCTCAGGGTGTGGAGATATTCGGAGCGAAAAATGAGGTTCTACAGAGCGCCATATCGGGCAGCACGGCCATTAGAATCAATGGCACATGGGGTGGCATGATTTCCGGCTGCCAAATCTCAGCTTTGCAGGGGGTGTTGATTGAAGACTCCAAAGGAAACACCGTTGACAATAACACATTTTCTGGAAACGGATTTGGAGTGGTGCTTACCAGATCCCATGACAACGATGTTTCCCATAATAACCTGTCCCGTGGCTATGTGAGCGGTCTTGATGTTGTAGATTCCAGCCGCAATAATCTGACGAATAACTACATAACGGGCGGTAAAGTCGGCATAAGCTTGAGGGGATCGCAAAACTGCAACGTCACCGGCAACATCTGTGTGAAGAACGAGCGGACAGGAATATTTGCCGAAGGAGCCTCTCAAAATCTCCTGGTGAGCAATAATCTTTCCGAGAACGGCAACGGCATCCTACTTCAGGGATCATTGGAAAACTCTCTTATCTCCAATCAAGCATACCGGAATGTCTATGGGATATCTTTGCGCGGCTGCGCGGAAAATGTGCTGAGGGAGAACGTTTTCAAGGAAAACTCTTACAATCTGCGCGTTGATTCCGGCCAGGGACGATCGGGTTCATCAAATTACGATTTCTTTGTGCAGGATATCGACCAGAGCAATCTTGCGGACAATAAGCCGATCTGCTATCTGGTAGGGAAAGCCGATCTCATGGTGCCAACGGACTGCGGATTTTTGGGGCTTGTATCCTGCAAAAACATTAGTGCCGCCAACTTAAGCCTAAAAAACAGCAGCATGGGCGTGTTGCTGGTCAATTCCACCAACTGCAATATCCAAAACAGCAGCATCTCATGGGCTGAAACGGGTTTTCTCCTTCTGGATAGCCAGGTCTGCACCATATTCCGTAGCCAGGCTAGAGATTGCAAGATTGGCTTTGCGGCAGACGGATCATCCGGTTGCCAGTTTGCCTACGACCAGGCCCGCAATTGCTCTGCCGAGGGCTTTCGCGCTGATAACGCACAGGGCCTGAGCCTATTGGAGTGCGAAATACAGTTCTGCCAAAGTGGTATAGCTCTTCATGAATCCCGGCTATGCAGGATTCAAAACAGTAGCACCGGCAAGAACCAGGAGGAAGGGGTGCTTCTCAGCAAATCCCATAATTGCTCTCTTATCGGAAATGAAGCATTTTCCAATGATCGAGGCATATCCCTTGCGGGCAGCAACTCCTGTTTCCTGCAGGCAAATAATGCCAGCGAGAACAATATAGACGGCTTCTCACTGCAGCAGCTATCTTATGCCCATGTCCAAAGCAACATAGCCCTAAGAAACGGCCAGGGAATCTATGTTCAGTCCTCTCGCCTTTTGAACCTGACTGGAAATATCCTGGGTGAAAATAGCCGTTTCGGCCTGCGCATGAGCAATTCAAAGGACGGCAACATCACCGAGAATAACATCTATGATAATCGGATCGCGGGCGCCAATCTAGTGGACTGCGCTGGATTTTTGCTCTACCACAACATCTTCGGGAAAAATGGCATCCAGAATGCTGCGGATAACGGGCAAAACCAGTGGGACGGCGGGCCTGCAGCCGGCGGTAACTATTGGAGCGACCATCCGGTCTTCGGCAATCCTGCAGATGCGCCGCGTCAAATTCCCGGTGGCAGATCAGATCGCTATCCTTTCCAGGACCCGGGGGGGTGGCTCTGATGGATCAAAAGGATCTTGATCTCCTCAAGATCGCCCAAGACGGAGTGCTTTTTACATCGCGGCCCTACCAGGTCTTTGGTGATCTGGTGGGCATATCCGAGCAGGAGGTTATAGTTCGCCTCTGTGCCCTGCAAGAGGCGGGCATAATTCGTCGCTTTGCCGCCACCATTGGTCACAGGGCTTTGGGAATTGTGGCCAATGCCATGATTGCCTGGAAGGCGGCTCCCGAAGATGTGGAAAGGGCAGGCGTGCTATTTGCCTCTGTCGATGAGGTCACCCATTGCTACGAGAGGGCGATTGCCGAGGATTGGCCTTATAATCTTTACACCATGGTACACTCAAAAGGGCGGGATGACTGCCTAATGATCGCAGATCAGCTATCGCAAAGATCAGGCATAAGTGATTACAGGGTGCTATTTAGCGATTTTGAGTACAAAAAGACCAGTGCCAGGATTTAGTAGAGGCAATATGGCCGAACAAAGAGATATCAAATCAAGAAGGTCGCATTTGCCACTTTTTCTGGACCTCACGTCCAGGCTTGTGGTGATTTTTGGTGGGGGAGCCGTTGGCGAGCGCAAAGCCAGGCTGTTTTCCCAATATGGGCCTGTGAGAGTTTTGTCCCATGATTTCTCCCCTGGGCTCCTGGATCTGGCGGCGGACCCGCAAAGGAAGATTGAACTGGTGGAGTGCGATCTATCCTGTAGTTTCAGCAAATATCTGCAAGGTGCATTCATCGCAATACCTGCCACCAGCGACTCAAAATTAAATCGCGCCATAGAAGAGTTCGCTATGGCCCAAGGAATTCTCGTGAACAAGGTGGAGGGCGTCGGTGATGTGGTGGTTCCATCTATTCTGCAAAGGGGCTCCATTGCCATTGCCATCTCTACGGAAAGCCCGGGCCTTACCAAGTACCTTCGCCTCCGCCTGGAAGAGGAGCTGACGGATATCTATTCGGACATGGCCCGCCTGCTCTCTCAGATAAGGGTGGAGAACAAAGAGCTGGTGCCCCTGCAGAAGGATCGCGCCCGCATAATCTGGGAGATACTAAAGGACGATGAGGTTTGGAGGCTTCTAGAAGTCTCCTATGAAAAAGCCTATATGAGAGCCCGCTCACATGTTTGCCTCGATGAGCGAGATTGCCTCGATGCTGGTGACACACCGCAAGGCCTCTATTGATGAGATTGAGCGGGCCTGGCACGGAGATGTACAGACTCTTCTCAAATGGGTGGGCTCACTGGAGAGGGTGGAAGAGTGCGCTGTTCTCAAGACCTGCAATCGGGTCGAGATTTATGTCGTCAGTACGCGCGGCGAGAAAGTGCTCTTCGACCTGGCCAAAAAGGCGCGCGTCTCTTCTCGCATAATCGATTTTCATGATCATGATGAGTCTCTGCTTCACCTCTTGCGCCTGGCTTCGGGGCTTGAGTCCATGATCATAGGTGAGGACCAGATCCTGGGTCAGATGAAGGAGCTGGTGGCTATGGCGGCCAAGGCGGGAACGACAGGATGGATGCTGGATACGGCCTTTAAAAAAGCCATTGCTGTCGGAAAACGGGTAAGGAAAGAGACCCAAATTAACGAGAGGTCCGTATCCGTAGGCTCTGCCGCCGTTGACCTGGCGCAGGAAATTCTGGGGGATTTAAGGGGATTGTCCGTTCTGGTAATTGGCACCGGGGAGACGGGAGAGCTGATATCGCGAGCGCTTTTGGCCAGGGATATCGGCTCGCTGGTGGTTACCAACAGGACCTACAGCAAAGCCCAGTGTCTGGCCGAGTGCCTGGGTGCAAAGGCCGTGCCTTTTGAGGAGATGAAGGACCGCCTTAAGACGGCGGATGTGGTTATCAGCGCCACCTCTGCGCCCCATTATATCCTGCTCAAAGAGGACATAGAGACGGCCATGGCGGGAAGAGAGGATAAGCTGCTCATAATAGATATTGCCAATCCCAGAGACGTAGACGAGGCGGCCGCAGAGGTTGCTGGCGTACAGCTGCACAACATTGACAGCCTGAAGAATATCAGCAGCGAGAACATGTTGCTGAGGATGGCGGAGGCCAATCGGGTCGAGGTCATCATCGCTGAAGAGATGCAGTTACTAAAGGCCAAATATAAGAGAAAACAGGCCGAGGATCTGCTGGCCAGGCTATATTCCAAGGCCGAGGTCATCAAGGATCAAGAGGTCAAGCGGGCCATGAACAAGCTCTCGGCCAGACATACATTGGGCGAGATCGAGCAGCAGGTACTGCAGGACATGAGCCATTCCATTGTAAACAAGCTCTTCTCTGAGCCCACCAAGACCCTCAAGCGGGCGGCGGAGCAAGGGGACACAGAGGTCCTTAATGTTATGAGCGAGCTATTCCGGCTGGAGGAAAATATATGAGGAGAATGAGGCGGCTAAGAGCGCCAAAAATCAGAGAGATGGTAGCGGAAACCAGTCTATCCTGCAATGATTTAGTGCAGCCCATCTTCGTGGATGAGAGAATATCCGTCCCGAGGGCAATTGAGGCCATGCCCGGCCAGTTTCGGCAGAGCCTGGAGAGTCTGCCGGCGGAGGCGGGCACCCTCGAAGATCTGGGCGTGCCTGCTGTGCTTTTATTCGGCCTGCCTGTTCAAAAGGATGAGATTGGTTCTGGTGCCTACGATCCGCATGGCATAATTCAGAAGGCGGTAGCTGCCATCAAGGAAACCACCAGCCTGATAGTAATAACCGATTTGTGCCTGTGTGAGTACACCAGCCACGGGCACTGCGGCCTCGTTCGGGGTGAGAAGATCCTCAATGATGAGACGCTGCCATTATTGGGAGAGGCGGCTGTGAGCCACGCTGCAGCTGGTGCGGATATAGTGGCGCCCAGCGGCATGATGGATCACATGGTACAGGCCATACGCGCCGCTCTGGACCTGGACGGATACACAGACACGTCCATCCTCTCCTATTCTGCCAAGTACGCATCCACCTTTTACGGCCCTTTTCGCGAGGCGGCCGAGTCCGGCTTTGCCTGGGGCGATCGCAAGGGATACCAGATGAATCCCGCCAACTTTTCCGAGGCGCTCTGGGAGGTGCAATTGGATGTCGAAGAAGGTGCGGACATGGTCATGGTCAAGCCGGCCATGCCCTATCTCGATGTTCTGCGCGCCGTCAAGGACATGTTCGCCATGCCTACTGCCGCTTATCAGGTCTCAGGCGAGTATTCCATGATTGCTGCTGCGGCGAAGCAGGGCTGGCTGGATGAGAGGGCGGCCTTCCTGGAGGCGCTCACCTGCATTAAGAGGGCGGGCGCTGATATGATAATCACCTACTGGGCTAAGGAGTATGCCAAGCTCGGCCTTTAGGATAAAGAAGGGTCTGTACCCCTTGCTATTTTTTCCTAGATTGTCAGCTCAATGGTTCTGCCGTTGATTACATCTTCTTCGCTCACGTCGAGATTTCCCATCTTCACAGCATCTTTGTTTCCAGAGAATACTAAATATGGCGTGATCGCATGGCACTCATTTCGGCTTTCTGTGGAGTAAGGGACTCTTATCTCAAATGAATCACCGTTTGCTTTTGCCTCATTGACGTAAATGAAACGCCTCCCTTGATTGGTGGTCATATTGAGCAGGGCGCCTACCTTCTGGCCCGGTCCGGCCCGAACTTTTATCAATGCACCGGGAACATACTCAAAGATCTTGACCATGCTCTTGGTCGAGCTTTCTCCAAAAAATGTCTTCGATTCATGGATCAGCCGGAAGTGGCCGGTGCCTGCACCATCGGAGAGATAGAGTCTGCCCAAGGTCGTATTAAAGAGCCTTTCCTGTGGTATGACTGAATATTGCGAGCCGTAATCTTCCATTTTCATGTAGCTGCCCAGATCCTCATTGGCCCAGGTAGTGAGAGAGGAAAGTTTGCCGTATATCATGCTATAATCAGCAAGGATGTATTTAGATCCCCTCGCATCAAGCACGGCGGTGGCTTTTTCCTCGCTTTCCGATAGATAGAATTTGGCCGCATCCTCCACACCCGCCTGGAAATTGTTGGCTACTACCGGTCGCTCGGCCAAGTAAAGGATCCAGTTTCCATAGTCCCACCAGCTCATGACGCTGTACTCGGCTGTCTTTTGGGGTGCCTCAAAGAAGCTGGTTGTGTTGCTGTTTTCTTTCAGCCAGGCAAGCGATTCTTCCCAGTCACCCGCTACTGCCGGGGGGGTGCTCTGGACAAAGGAGGCCGCATCCCAGGCGGTGGGCAGGACAAGAAGCAAAAATAAAGCCGCAGCCACTAATCGCGGAGACCTTGCGGCCATGGTGCTTCCCTTTTTGTACCTCTTATCGGCCGTATCAAGTAAAAAGAAGAAGAGTATGCTTATCAATAGTCCCATGGATATCGTAGAGATATAAAGGAACCGGGATTGCCCCAAGGTAAGAATGAGTGTGACCGCCATCCATAGCAAGAGCAGGGTCTGGCCCTGCCTCTTGGTGCCAGTACTGCGACGGATGTAAATTAAGGACGCGGCCATCCCACCCAGGGAGAAGAGAAGATTCAATCCCAGATTAGAGAAGACCACCTGGGAAAAGGTCTCTGCATCATAGATGAGTGGCTCGGCCTCGCCGATCTTTCCAATCATCCCGCCCCCCCATATGTATTCTAACCCCGACTGAATCATTGTACCCACACCGAAAAATCCGCCGGCAAGCTCTGAGAGCATGGCAAATAAGGCAGATATTATCAGTATGCTCAGAGGAAATGCCTTCCAGGATATTTTCCTCTTGGCCGTGATGTGGGAAAGGGCAAACATGATAGAAATGGCAATGATCATTGCTCCTATCCCATGGAAGGATGCTGAGAGCCAGGATGCATTCCCAAACGGCAGAACAAGGATAAACGCGATAGCAAAGGCGGCCAAGAGCATTGTTGCCGTCTCTTTGGATGATTTGCCCTCTTTGAGGTCCAATGTCATCTGGACGGCCGCGTAAAGCAGGAATATTGCCAGGTAGATATCTGCCCCTTGCCAGGTATATGCCAGGGCGGCCATGGCAACTCCAGACGCAAAGGCGTAGAGGTATTTCTTCTCACTGTGGCTGATGGCCATGATCATGAACAGGAGTGTGATGAGAGAAATCAGTACTTCCAGACAGTGGTGATCCATGGCGGCAAACATCGTATAGAGGAGATAATATGGTGCCAGGGCGGCCATGAATGTCGCGAGGAGTGCAAATTTGTGATCGAAGAGCTCTCTGACTATGTAATAAACCACTACGATGGCTATGATGCCTATGATCATAGGTACAAAGCAGGCCGCCAGTTCGACTCCTGCTTTGCTATGCTGGCCGAAAGCCACGCAGAAGGCTGCAGAGATCTGATCGAATAGAGGGGGCCAGGTTATCTCCAATCCTCGAGGATAATTCAGGTAAGAGTCGAACCAGAGCGTATTGGGAAAATGGTTTGCAGTAAACAAAATTCTGCGCATATGGTAATATTCATCGTAACCCGGTAGCAGAATACCATTTTCTGTTAATGAGTTTCTCCCCGCAAACAACCTCAACAAGAGGCCCAGGATTAAAACTGCAAATAGCTCAGCCGGCTCGCTCCTCTTCCTCCCTTGATCCATGGTTCTCGATAATGAGATGGAATATATAAAAGTTTCACCTGACGGTTAATTTTTGTGATCTTCCAGCCATGACAGATCGCTTGACAGGCTATTATCAATGTCCTGGCTGTTAAAGATCACCAGTTCATAGATGACTTCATTCTCTCTTACCTCTGCCCGAACTCCATAGCTCTCCTCCATCTCTACAAATATTTCTTCCTGCATATCCAGGCCGTGTTCAAGCTCAAAGCCTTCAATCTCTTCCAGGGAAAAGCCGTTGTCAGATGCAACATTCGCCTTGATCTCTTCTAAGGTTTCCTGTGGCTCTTTCGCGTCCAGGTAGATTATGAAACCATTTATCTCATCCTCGATAAATTCGATCGTGAGCCGTAATTCCCAGGGATCATTTGCGATCGTCAATTCTCTTTTGCTCTTCAGATCATCAATCAGAGCCGTAGAGAGCTGGAGCTCTTCCGCCGCCTGATGCATGGCGGTAAAAAGTGAATCGTGGGCCTGAGCAATTTCCTCAATGATCTCCTTCCAGAGATCGTAGGTAAGGCTAAACATGTCTAAAGCTCCTGGGTATTCAACCTTTTGAGGTCTGAGACGAAATCAGTCATGAGGTTTCTATTTCTCAAGACTGCTGCAGGATGATAGGTGACAAGAAAGCGGTCCTGTAGGATCTGGCCGCGCAAGGTTGTGACGCCCTGCCTGCCTAAGACGGCCTGTGTAGCTGTGTTTCCCATCAGACAGATGATTTTAGGATGGAGAATGTCAATTTGAGCTTGCAAATAGGGGCGACATTGATCTATCTCTGCTTTTTTCGGCTTTCTGTTTTGCGGGGGACGGCATTTTATAACGCTGGTTATGAATACCTTTGATCTCTCCAGGCCAGCATGCACTAGTGCCGCATCCAGTAGCCTTCCCGCTCGGCCTACGAATGGCTTTCCGGTGAGGTCCTCCTCTCTGCCTGGGGCTTCTCCCACCAGCATGATATCGGCGGGAGCGGGGCCGCTGCCCGGCACGGCGTGTTTTCTCTCTTGGAAGAGAGGGCAAAGGCGGCATGTACAGATTTGCTGGTCAAGATGACTGAGATCGATTGGATCCATGATGATGACTTTTTCATTTCCGTTATTGATAATCTTTTTCTTCAAAGAAAACGAAAGGTTCTTATTTGCTCAAAACCTGTAGCCAAATGAGGAGGGCACGAGATGCAGTTTGCAGAGTGGACTTATCCCTTGAGGAAGTTTGACGACATCTATTATACCATTGAGAGGATCGTTTACGGCAAGGGTGAGCTGAAGGGATTCACCACGGAAGATATCTATAATAACCTGAGAGATAAGCGCTTTTTCCAGGATGCTCAGGACCTGAATCGATACCTGATGGATAGCGGGGCAAAATATAAAATAAGAAAGATCGAAGGGACCTGGGAGCGCTACTACTAGTTACCATACTAGCAATTAGTGCTTCATCGAACCTTTTTCTGCAAAGTAGATATTTTTTTCATCAATTCCCAGCTCCACAAATCTGCCGGTGGCAAGAATGCGGTGGCTGTGTTTGAGCGGTGCTACCCTCACGCCTGCGGATACCACCGATTCAGGCGGCAGAACGGCATTCTCGCCGATAACGGCTATAAGGTCCTCTCCAATACCATTTTCCCCACCCAAAACACTATGTTCTTCGATGGTGGTGTGGCGGCCAACGATGGTACGGCGTATGCTCACCATGTGCTGAATATGGGCGAAGCTCATGATCATGCTCTCTTTGATTTCCACATCGCGTTCAATGAGACTGGTATGGCCGATGTGAGAGTTCTCGATGGTCACGCCCTTTTCGATGTGGCAGTTCCTGCCGATGGAGACATTTCCCACAAGCCGTATTTCGCCGGAGGCGAGGAAGGGCTCGATTTTGGCTAATGTGCTGGGATGAATCCACTGATTGGTCTTATAGTGGTACTTGCGGTCGAAATGGCGGACGGCTCCGGAGAGGCAGTCCATGGCCGCCTGGTGCAGTCGCTCCGGGGTGCCTATGTCGATCCAGTAACCAGTGATGGGGAAGCCGTAAACGGGATAGCCGTTCTCTGTTAAATAGGGGATCAGGTCGCCGCCTATGTCGCGGCCTTTATCACCCATCCTGGCCAGAACTTCGCGAATGCGGGGCGAGAAGAGATAGAAGGCGGTGTTAATCATGCGGCTGGGCTCGCTTCCCGCTTTCGGCTTTTCCACGAACCCCTTTATGCGCATATCATCGTCCACGCGGGCCACGCCGTACTGGGAGATGTTCTCTTCCGGTCCCAGCTCTTTGAGGGCTATGGTGAGCAGAGGCTTGTGCTTTCTATGAAACTCGACAAAGCCGGCGAGGTCGATGTCGATGAGGTTATCGCCCGAGACCACCAGCAGGTCGTCGTTGATGTCGAAGTAGTTCATGCAATAGCGCAGGGAATCGGCGCTACCCGTGTCGTCGTAAAGGGGCTGGTAGCTGAAGTCCTGGTGGTCGGTTATGCCCAGGCGCTTGAAGAAGCCTTCGCCTGCTTTGAAGTAATTGCTCAGGTTGAGGGTGTTGCTGGCACCCTTGCTTCCCAGGATGAACCTTCGGCAGCCTTGACTGGCTAAAACCCGGAAGAGATTGGCGATGATGGCAGTGTCGCATAGCTCCACCAGCGGCTTGGGCTGGTCTAAAGTAAGCGGGTACAAACGCGTTCCTGAGCCGCCGACAGTGGCTAAAACCTGGGGAAACATGACGGCGGGTTAGGTATCCGCAAATATTAAGCCTGTCGCTTAACCCGTTGTCTTTTATTTCGGCTTCGCTGCACTAGTAGCCGCGCATGATTTTCATGATGATGCGGGCGATCATGAAGGCGATGATGAAAAGGATGGCGTAGAAGGCTAAGCTCATAATGTCCATAGGGGATACTGGTCATTTCTGGTTTATAGATTTGACTGAAAAACTGAAGCCCGGTTTTCTTTTTTCCTGGGACCAGCGACCCAGGCGCGCGCGAGGGCGGAGGCGAGCGCGTCCGGCTGGGCACGCGAGGAGCGCGGGATGTGCGCCCTCATGCCATGCGCGAGCCTGGGACAATGTCAAGTCAATCGTCTCCGTCGCTCGGTTTCCTAGAGGACCACGACCACATTCTGTCAGTAGCATGAGGTGGATATCCTGCCTAATTCTCCATCCTGCTTTTCACGAATCGTTCTGTATCCTTGTCCATGAAATACACATAGCAGCCTTTGAGGCCCCTTGTCAGAAGTATTCTGTAAGAATTTTTAATTAAATCTGTGAATTTATCTTTCGAGCCCCTAACTACCGTATCTTCAGAAGACTTCTTGTCCCCTTGCCATTCCTGCTTTTCAAAGTCATAAACAAGGTCTTTTCCTATTATTACGCCCACGTAATCGAATTCGAATCCTTGCGCAGTGTAAACGCATCCTACCTGATTAATCCCATTGGGATTGGTCGCCCAGAAGTGCGATTTGGGGATTCCGGTCGCAAGATGGCCCGCATCCGGCTTTGCATTCCATGGTCTTTCATAGGCTCCAATCACCACATCGTTCTCCAGCTCGCCATCTGATTTTGGAGGGGACCATTTCCAGCAAAAGCCTGCCGTCATCCGTCCGGTGTTCCCTTCTTTCACTTTTTGCTTTATGGCAGCCTCAAGTTCTTGGTCGTGTACTTTCTTAACTGAAAGATTTTAATACTACCTCATCAATTAATAAGTTGGGGTAGCGATGAATTCGAATCT
>JALNZQ010000262.1 GCA_023229165.1 Methanothrix sp. | reverse complement strand
GGGATATACATTAACTTGTCATCCTCCCAGAACCTATCTGCCATGAAGCCTGCCAACAGGGAAGATCTGAAGACGTTTGTGGATGAGGCCCATAGCCATGCCCTGGTAACAAGCAAGAATGGTGTCCTAAAAGAGTTCATGAACCTCAATGGTAGCTGGGTAAGGGGAGATGTTTACATCTTTGCCCAGGATTTTAATGGAACTTCTCTGTGCCTGCCCTACATGCCCAACGAAGTGGGAACAAACCGTCTGGATATTCAAAACGACCAGGGAATTTTCATCAATAGGGAGATGCGTGCTATTGCCATGAATGGCAGCGGCTATTATGAGTACAGATGGAAGAACCCGATCAGCAATCAGAGTGAGCCTAAGGTGAGCTATGTATCAAAGGTAGACGATACCTGGTGGCTGGGCGCAGGGATCTACGAGACCTGAGAACAGACCGCGTTTGTATCTCGTATCTTGTATCTTTCATTATCTGTGGCCCGGATGCTCAGATGAATATCCGGGCCTTGATGATCCCTTTTTGATTTATTCCGTGTATATCTTTTGGATCACAAAGCTTAAAGTACACGATTGCAGCTTTTGTATTCAGTGATATTATGGATCATCTCTCCAGCGGATTCTCGGATGTCGATCATTCCTCAGATCCATCACGTTTTGCTTCTTGCCTGGTTACATTGAACTCGCTATCATACTTTCAGGATTACAAAAGAAAAAGCTTCATTCTCATGGGCGCCCGGGAGGGTTCCAGGGTCCTGGAGGTGGGATGTGGCCTCGGTTTTGATGCGATCTCCCTGCGAGGGATAGTAGGAAGATCCGGGCGAGTTGTGGCTCTGGACTCAAGCCTCGCTATGGTGGAGGCGGCCCGGTCAAGGGCAAAAGATCTCGGCCTCGCCATAGAGTTCATGTTGGGAGACGCCGGCCAAATGGGCTTCGAGAATGGGAGTTTCGATTGCGCCAGGGTGGACAGGACTCTTCAACATATACCGCAGCCAGAAAAGGTGCTGGCCGAGATGGCAAGAGTCACCAGGAGCGGCGGCCGTATCGTGGCTTACGAGCCGGATTGGGGCACATTCGCCATTGGGTCAGGGGACCGACAGGTCACTCGCAAGCTGGAAGACTTTTGGTGCGACAACTTCAAGAGCGGATGGATTGGGCGTTATCTCTACAAGCACTTTCAGAGGTTGGGGCTGGTTGATATCCAGATATGCTCAAGTACCCTACTGGTAACTGATCTTAGCCTTGCTGAAAAGGTTTTCGACCTGTCCAAAAATGTGGAGAGGGCCCTGAGTTTGGGTTTACTGTCAATGTCCGAAGCTATTGCCTGGCTGAAAGAACTCAGGGAGGATGACCTCAGAGGAGTATTCTTCTGCTCCTACACTGGCTTCATGGCCGTTGGCAGGAAACGATAGAAAATCATTACCCGTTGCTGCGGAGAGGTCGGTTAGGAATTCGATAGAGTTGGGTGGGATTTGAAGAAAAAAAGATGGTTTATTTGAGGATCTAAACCAGATCATAGTCAGCTAATACATGAGCCCCTTTTCCGCCATCTACATAAATCACATAATCGCCTTGATTTAGAGATAGGGCGCTGAGCGGACCGTATGGCTCCTCTTTCTTCCCATTGCCATACTGATCCACATTGTAAGAGTATTCATACACCCTTGCCCCGTTGGCGTCTCCAATAGCGATAAACCATCCCTTATCATCAATGGCCGCTCCTGTATAACAGTTCACACCAGCACTGATTACCTGAAGTACAAAATTGGTTGCTGTTTGTCCTGCTGGAACCGTGAGCGTGCCAGGATTAGGATAGCAACCATTATCAATAGCGGCTTCTATCGATTCAGCCTGTCCGGCGCCAACAAGGAGAATCCCCAAAATGGCCACACAGGCAACAAGCATTATATTCTTCATAACCAGCATCCTCTCAAGATTTCATTATTAATTTGCTCTGTTGTGTTCACCTAAACATATATATTTTATGCTAGACGTCTTATTGAATTTTCAAAAGCTGACATCATTTGCGTTTGGGCAGGCCCTCGGAAAAGCGGTCGATCAGGAGAATAGCATTTCATCCAATATTTCCCAATAGAAGTAAGGGAAATCAAATATACGATGAATAAGAACTACTTAGTGGTGAAAGAAATGAAGAAGACCCTGGCAATTCTGCTCGCGGCCATCTTTATGATCATGGCATGCGCAGTGTCGGTTTATGCCGATGATGATGAAGACAATGAGGCCTCTGAAAGCGAGGCAGGCGAAGGAGATTCAGGCGATGATGAAAAAGAAAATAGCGTGCCCGGCTTCGAGCTGCCATTTGCATTCGGCGCGGCGATAGCTGCGGCGCGATTCATCAGAGCCCGTCTGATTTAGGAATTGGAAATCTGCAAGCGATAGTCTAAAATCCTTGCACTCTTTTTTCCCGGAAGAATCGAAACGGTTAAGGTCTATTTAGTGCAAAACAGTGCGCATGACTTTTGCATTCTTTCCCGCGGTGGATCTTCGAGGCGGCAAGTGCGTGCAGCTCATAGGCGGCGTGCCCGGCACAGAGGTCGTGGCCCTGGACAATCCACTGGCGCAGGCGGAGCGCTGGGTGGCAGAAGGCGCGGACCATCTGCATATCATCGATCTGGACGGAGCCATTTTAGGAGAAAGAGTCAACGCCTCCATCTTAAGCCAAATCGTGAAAAAGCTGGACCTGTTCATTCAGGTGGGAGGAGGCATCAGGACTGAGGAGGATGTGTCGACGATACTGGATCTGGGTGTGGACAGAGCCATTCTGGGAACGGCAGCCCTGAAAGATCCGGATATGGTCTCTCGCCTCGCTGATCGGCACGGTCCTGAGAAGATTATGGTAGCCCTGGATGTAAGAAGGGGCAACGTAACCACGGAGGGCTGGCAGAGGACGCTGGGAAAGAAGGCAGTGGAGCTGGGCAGGCTCTTTGAGGAGAAGGGGGCAGGGTCCATTCTATTTACCAATATCGATGTAGAAGGGCAGCAAAAAGGCATCAACCTGCAGCCGACGCGCGACCTCGTGCAGGCCCTGCGTATCCCGGTGGTGGCAGCAGGCGGCGTTACAACCATCGAGGATGTCCTTGCCTTGCGGGAGGCCGGCACTGCCGGTGCGGTGGCGGGAACGGCAATTTACACCAACAAGCTCTCCGTACGCCGGACACTGGAGGCCCTGACCGGGTCGAGATGAGGTGAGAAACATGAGAAAAGGCAAAGCAGAAGGAGTGTTTCGAGAGTGCGGGGCAAATGCTGCCCTGGACCTGGACGGCTCAGGAAGGGCCCAAATAAGCTGCGGATCGGGATTTTTGGATCACATGCTTACCGCCCTTGCCCGGACGGCTCTGCTGGACTTAACGGCAGAGGCGAAGCCGGGCTTTTACAAAACTCAAGCCCTGGGCGAAGCCATCGGCCTGGCCCTGGATGGGAGCCTTGGGGATCGCAGCGGGATTCGCCGCTACGGCTCCTCCTCTGTGCCCATGGACGAGGCCCTGGCAGATGTGGCCCTTGATTTCAGCGGCCGGCCCTATCTGGTCATATCCGGAGAGTTTCGGGGCGAGAGAATAGGTGACTTTGAGGTACAGTTATTGCAGCCATTCCTGGAAGCGCTCTGTACCGGCGCGAGGCTCACTCTGCACGTACGCTTTTACGGCGAGAACGACCACCACAAGGCGGAGAGCATCTTCAAGGCCCTGGGCTTCGCCCTTCGACAGGCCTGGGCACGGGAGGGGACGGGCGTTCCCAGCACCAAGGGCGTGATTTAGAAGATAATATAATAATATCTTTAGACTAAAGGAGGCCTTCAATCTGCTTGA
>JALNZQ010000261.1 GCA_023229165.1 Methanothrix sp. | reverse complement strand
CCCGCATAGAGCAAGGATCGAGCCGTTGCTGCTGTTCATCAGCTCGGTAATTGATGCCTGAAAAGATGGGTCGCCCGTGACGATGGTGCTATACCCTGCAGGAAATTTTGCGAAATCGACTGCATTATTTATTTCCAGGAGGAGCTTGCTTCGTTGTGCCTCAGAAAGGATGCCCGAAGTAGGCATCCCCACAATCATTCTGGAATGTTTGCGATCAGGCATTAGGCTTTGGACAGCTGTGCCTGCATTGGCCAGGATCTCATCTATCCTCTCCTGAGAGGGTATACGGCGGATGCCGCTTGTCTCATATTCCGCATCGGCTACGATGTCGGCTATGCTCGATACACCAGTAACATGTTCAACCTTCTTCATGTGATCGGATAGGCGCAGGCTGGCCGAAAGAACATCGGCTTTTGCCACATCGTCGCCCTCTATCAGTATCATATTGCCGTCAGAGCCGAAGTTTTCCTGGTAGAGATGATCATATAGCTGATAGAGGGCCGAATCTTTTGACACAAAGGTCTCTGTAGTCATGCCCTGACTCTCTATATTTTGGGCATAGTGAAAAGAGCCCAGAGTCATGAGAACTGCTATGGCTATGATTATTACAGGATTTCTGGTGATCCACACTCCTAGTCGTTGCAAGCCAATCATGCCAATAAAACCTTCCATTCGGATTTTGTAGAACGAACCGAATAAGCGCAAAATACTTAAACTTTGTGATTGACCTGAGAATTGTGAACGATGAAGAAATGCTGGCGCTAAGGAAGCCCATCATTGACGCATGCATCAAATCCGCAAAAAAAATTGGGTGGAGCGATGCGATGGGAATACTCAGGGGCACTCTATTCCTGGAAAGCGAGCCCATGTCCATTGATGCTCTAGCCGAGATGACCGGCTACAGCAAAACGACAATACGCACTAATATGAGCTACCTGGAAAATATCGGCATGGTGCGACGCGTGGTAGGTCCGGTGAGCAAGCAGCATCGCAATAAGCAGCATCGCTATGCTCTGGAGACTGACACGGAAGCAAGGAGGCCGGTGGTTCTGTCTGCTGCGAAGGAGGAAGTACATTCGGTATTACAGGCCCTTAATCAAATCGAGAAAAATCTTGAAGGCCACCAGGCGGAAGCAGAAAAAATGAGCGCAATAATGGCCAAGACAAGACAATTTTATGAGGAGATGGACAGAATTTTGCACCTCATGGACCAGTACACTCTGAAAGAGCTGATTGAGCTTTTAGAGAGCAATAAAAAATGAATGGCTAATGCCGAATAGTATGACCGACCGGGCGAAAGAGCTTGATGCGGCAGCAAAGGACATTGACCTCGAATCCTTGCAGGCGGCAAAGTCCGCCGTCGCCACATCCTGTCAGGAGTACGTCCGCTGGGCGGAGCTATTCTCCCGTCGCCTGGATGGCGTCGATCCAGGCGAGCTGCACAAGTTCGCTCGCGCCTTCAGCCTCACTCTTCTCGGCCACCTTCCCACCAGGCCCGAAACCTGCCCTTTTTGCATCCAGTACGGCCATGATAAGAGCTGTCAGGGTTGCGGCTACGCAACAACGCACGGGCGCTGCGATGCCGAAGATTCCGCCTTCAGCCTCTTCATCGAGGCATTCCAGGAGTTGGGCAGAAGCGTCTACCTGGATACGGGCGAGTTTTGCTGCTCACCCTATGATGCCCGGATGCATCTCAATTTAACCATAAAGGCCACCCGTGACGTGGCCATGCGACTGCAAGAGGATCTTCCTTCCGCCGGAGCAAAGCGGCTCATGGAGCTGAAGGCTGCATATCTTGATACAATGGTCTGGTTTATTCCTGTACTGCTTTTAAGTGAAGAAGTCCGAGAAAGAAGTCTCCTGGTGAGAAGGATGCTCTTGAATTATTGGTGAAGCAAAGGTTAATTGATGAAGCTGCCATCAAGTCCCTGGATGCAGACCTGCACAAGCTCGGATATAAGAAGATGCGCTCTGGTCATCGCCACCCTTACCTCTTTCCTGCCCCCCTTCATGGCCTCCTCCATCAACATTGCCCTGCCGGCCATTGGAGCCGAGTTCTCCATGGATGCGATCCTTTTAGGCTGGATTGCCACCAGCTATCTGCTCTCGGCCGCCGTATTCATGGTGCCATTCGGAAAGATCGCCGATATCTACGGCATGAAGAAGGTCTTTTTCATTGGTCTTTTCATATTCACGGCATCATCCCTGATTGCCTTCTTTGCTCCCAATTCTACGATTCTTATCGGCTCAAGGATTCTGCAGGGCATAGGCAGTGCCATGATCTTCGGCACGGGAACTGCCATTTTGGTCAGCGTATTCCCTGCGGCGGAGAGGGGCAAGATTTTAGGAATCAATGCCGCCTCCGTCTACCTGGGACTGTCATTGGGGCCGTTCCTGGGGGGCCTGCTCACCGAATATTTTGGCTGGAGAAGCCTCTTTCTCATCAACGTTCCCCTGGGACTGATTCCGCTGGTCCTGGGGCTGTGGAAGCTGAAAGGCGAGTGGGCCGGAGCCAGAGAGGACAGATTCGACCTGCTTGGATCAATAATCTACAGCCTGATGCTCGTGGCCGTTATGTTCGGCTTTTCCCTTCTTCCCGCCTGGCAGGGGGCAGCGCTGGTACTGGTGGGTGCAGCTACCTTTCTCCTGTTCATCCGCTGGGAGTCGGGGGTGGCCTGTCCTGTGCTGGACGTGCGTCTCTTCAAAAATAACCGGGTCTATGCTTACTCCAATCTGGCGGCCCTCATCAGCTACAGCGCCACTTTTGCCATAACCTTCCTCTTGAGCCTCTATCTGCAGTACATCAAGGGGCTCGCGCCCGATCAGGCCGGGCTGATTATGCTGGCCCAGCCGGCCATGATGGCCATTTTTTCCCCATTTACGGGAAGGCTCTCCGACAAAATGGAGCCGCGCCTGGTGGCCACCGCCGGAATGGCACTCACATTTGTGGCCGTCTTGGCATTCGTGTTTTTGAGCGCAGAGACAAGCCTCTTTTTCATCGTCGCCTGCCTCATCACTTTGGGCCTGGGTCTGGCCTTATTCACCTCGCCCAACACCAACGCCATCATGTCTTCCGTAGAGCCGTGCCACTACGGCGTGGGGTCGGCAACTCTTGGAACCATGCGTCTGGTGGGGCAGGTCGCCAGCATGAGCTTTGTCATGATGGTCTTCTCGCTTTATCTGGGAAAGGTGGAGATCACACCCCAGTATTATCCCCTGTTCCTTTCAAGCGTGAAGGTGGCCTTTGCCGTCTTTTCTGCGCTATGCATCCTGGGGATTTTTGCCTCCCTGGCCAGAGGGAAATTGAGAAAAGGAGAACAGGGATAAAGAGAAAACAGGCGAGTGTCAAATGTAATTAAACATAAATTAAAATAGCAATCAGCTCAGATGCTGCCTGAATACATCCTCATAAAGCCTCTTTACGTTCTCCTCTGTCTTGGCCATATCCGGAAATCCCCGGTACTGCATGGCCTTTTCCACGTCCTCAGCTAGTTTGAGCTTATACTGGCTCTTGGATAAAAACCATCCCTGTCTGGAGTAGTAGCGGGAGAGGTACTCCTGCTCCGTCTGGCCGGGGGTGGGTGTGAATAGGCCGTGCTTTTTATCCAGCTCCGCCATTTCCATCATCGTGGTGTAACCGGATCTTGTAATGATGAACCGGGCCCGGTTCATAAGCTCTGTCTTCTCCTCTGTGGAGACATAGGAGTGCACAGTGATGTGCTCGTCCACTTTTCGATGCGAGTCATTTTGCGGGCTTCCCAGGAGGACAACCTTCTCGCCAGGGAGAGTCTGCACCTGCTTCATGATGACCTCCTCCAGCTTCATTCTCTGTGGCTCGGGACCTGATACGA
>JALNZQ010000260.1 GCA_023229165.1 Methanothrix sp. | reverse complement strand
TCCTTTGGCCATGCCTGGGTGGTCTACCAGAATGAGTCCGGACGCTGGTGCCTGCTGGAGTCCACCCTGGATGCCGTACCTTCGGCACTCACACCGGCCGATCAGTTTACAGTGCCGGGCAGTCAATATAGTTACCAGCCCCAGTTCTGCCTGAACGGTTCCCACCTATGGTCGATGGGGGCAGCAAATCTGCAGATGGCCGACTACCTGAAAACGAGGGGCCAGGCCCAGGTGAGGCAGAAGGCCTCCAAAAAGAGGGTCTTCTAAGCCGGATCACTGGACGTCAGGCGTTCATTTGAAATGGCCCTCAATTGCCTTTGCGCCGCCAGTCCGCTCGGCATTTCTCTCTATTCGGCAGCGAATAGCTTGCAGCATACTTTCCATCTTCTGCCAGTGGCCGCCCTCCCAGTAGAGCTTTTTGCAGGCCCGGCATTGCCATCTCTTCACCCCGAGCATCTCCATCTCTTCCAGAAGGCCGTTGCACAGCGTGCACCTCTGGGGATCAAGTCGCAAGGGCACGCCAGCATCGGCCATCTCCATGAGCTGACCGGAAATCGCCGAGGACCGGATGAGCACGCATTTTACGCCTGCGCCCGGACAGGCCCGCAAGAGTTCTTTGTCTCTGGTAATAATAGTCCTGCTCTCATTTTTTGCCTGGAGCAGCAGCTCCTCGTCGCTGCCGCCTTCCGGATTAGCAGCATCCTGCCCCAGGAGCCGCAGCCACCTTCCCAGGCGCATGAGCATCAGATCCACCAAAAAGCGCTGCATTATATCCTTATGATATTCTCAAGTATTCTCCACTCCAGGCATCCGCAACTATTTATCGATTGATCTCGGAGGCTTCTCTCATGAAGAAGGCGATGAGCAATGTGGACGTCGCCGCCATGGCTGCGGAGCTATCCGACAGGATCCTGGGCGGCTTTATGGGCAAGGCCTACCAGCAGTCCTCGGACAAGATCTGGCTGTCTGTTGCCTCACCCGCGGAAGGCAGGCTTGATCTGCTCCTCGTGGCCGGCAAGAGGGTCAATATCACCAAAGGGCTGCGGCCTGCCTCCAAAACGCCTCCCCAATTTCCCACCATGCTCCGGAACCGCATTTCCGGGGGCAGGATTGTCGAGATCCTGCAGCACGACCTGGACCGGGTTCTGGAGATCGCCGTGGAGCGCAGCGGCTCTCGCCATTATCTTGTTATTGAGCTGTTTCCCAAAGGCAGCATGATTCTGCTCGATGAGAACCGGCAGATCCTCTCCATGCTCAAGAAGATGGTCTACCGGGGCAGCAAAATGGCCGCCGGCGAGAAATACCTATACCATCCCGGCCAGCTCGACCCCAGGACCATTTCTCGAGAAGAACTCTCAGCCTGGCTGGCTACAGCCGGCCAGGACCTGGTTCGATCCATCGTGCGGGGACTGAACATGGGCGGAACCTACGGCGAGGAGGTCTGCCTGGTGGCGGGTGTGGATAAGAATAAGCCTGCCGCGGATCTGAATTCGGAGGAGATTGAAAGGGTCCATCAGGCCCTGCGGGAGGTCTTCCTGGATGAAACCCTGGACCCGCACATAGTTCTCGATGCAGGCGAGCCGGTGGATGTCCTATCCCGTCCTCTCAAGATCTACGAGGGCCTGGAGAAAAAACGCTTTGCCACTTTCAGCGAGGCCATTGATGCATTCTTCGTGGAAAAAGAGGGAAGCGAATCGGAAAAGAAAAACCCACTGGATCGCAGGATCGATGTGCAGCAAAAAGCGATTGAGGATTTCGAGGCCCAGGAGAGATCTTTCATCGGCAAGGGCGAGCTGGTCTACCAGATTTACGGCAGCGTGGAGCAGATTTTGCGCGTAGTGGCCGAGGCCAAAGCCAAGGGTTTTTCCTACAATCAGATCTGGGAGAGGATTAGCGGCTCGGGCCTGCCTCAGGCCAGGGCCATCCTCTCTTTGGACGGGCAGGGCGAGATGCGCGTCCTGATGGAGGGAGTGGAGCTGGATCTGCATGCAGGTCTCACCGTTCCCCAGAATGCGCAAAGGTACTACGAGAAGGCCAAGGAGATGGCCCGAAAAGGGAGCGGAGCAAAAGAAGCCCTTGCTGTCACGAAGCTGCTTCGGGCAGGAAAGGTTGCGCCAAAGAAGACTCGTCCAGTATCCTTCTACAGGAGGCGCAAGCCCAAGTGGTATGAGAGGTTCCGCTGGTTTTTCTCCTCAGACGGATTTATGGTGCTGGGGGGAAGGGATTCGGACGGCAACGAGGAGATCTATACCAAATATCTGGAAAGGCGCGACCTCGCTTTTCATACGGATGCTCCCGGCGCGCCTCTTACGGTGATCAAGACGGAAGGCGAGATCGTCCCCGAGAGCACTCTTCTGGAAGCAGCCCAGTTTGCCGTGAGCTATTCCTCTGTCTGGAAAGGTGGACTTGTGGCTGCTGATTGCTACATGATCACGGGCGATCAGGTCAGCAAGACTCCGGAATCGGGTGAATTTTTAAAGAAGGGCGCTTTTGTCATTCGCGGGGAGCGCACTTACTTTAAAGATACGCCTTTAGGCCTGGCCATGGGCATATCTGACGGTGTTCTGGTAGGCGGGCCTGTCGCCGCTGTCATGCCAAAAGCCGATCCTGTGGTAGAGATCGAGCCGGGCGAGCTGAATGCCGATGATCTGGCCAAGAAGATTTACAGGCAGTTCTCGGAGAAGGTGGAGGACAGAGCATTCCTGAAGTCTGTCGCCTCAGTAGATCAAATGGTGCAGTTCCTGCCTCCCGGCGGATCGAGGATAAAAGAGAATTCTACTTTCCTTTGATGTGTCTTATCTCCACGGCCACGCCCCGGCGGGATGCCTTCATCTCCCAGCCGGACATCTTGGCCCTGCCGATGCCCAAGGCCTTCTCTCCTACTACTATTACCTCGTCTCCCGGTCGGATCTGCTCGTCTGCGTCCACAACACCCGGCGCCAGCAAGGAGCCCTTGGGCAGAAAGTCGCCGATCTTGACGATGTATTTTCCGAGGGGCAGGAGCCGGGCTGCGCCAGCAAGGGAGAGTGCGATCATGCCGCTGGGCGTGGTCGCCGCCAGGGATCTTTTCTGCTCGTCCTGGATCTCTCTGCCTTTCACTATGATCTTTCCTTCCAGGAGAAGATCGCCGGCTCCCTGGCCGAAGTAGTAATCTGCATGGGCCCGGTAGCGGAGGAGGCGCAAATCGGGCAGGCGCGGCGCGTCCCGGCAGGCTTCGCTTACCGCCGTAGCGAGGCGGTCCAGGGCCGGGCCTTTGGTGCCGCCCCCGGTAAATGTGGCATCAAGGCCGCTCTCTTTTACCGCCGCCTCCAGCTCTCCCTCGAGATGGGCCACGATCTTGGCATACTTGTTTTTCTTGAGATAGGCCTGCAAACAGCCGGTCAGCCAGGCTCTCTCCTCTCGATCCCAGCGGCCGGTAACGGGAACGTCGTAGCTGGCGGCGGGATAAGCCTCCTCCAACTCGCGCGGCACAAGGGCCAGGGGGGAGGTCAAAATCAGCTCATGAAGATAGCGGCGGTGGCCTCCCACCGCCTCGGCGAAGAGTCGATGCGATCGGGAGAATGAGTAGGGTTTTTTTGCCGAGCAGGGCAGGAGCAGCAAGACATCGCTCTCTGGAGCCTTGTAGCGGTTGATCACCCTTTCGGCAAAGCGAGTGACCTCCACCCGCTGCAAGGATTCGGCACAATTGGCATAAAAGGTGCTGCGGCGGATCTGGGGCGTCCTCTTCTCCAGGTACTGGTGCTCGCTATCCAGCAGGCGCAGGGCCGTCGTCTGCTCCGGAGATACGCGCACCTGTCTCTCGACGTATTCGCGTATGGTCTCGGAGCGAATGGCCTCCCGAACCGCGAGCAG
>JALNZQ010000259.1 GCA_023229165.1 Methanothrix sp. | reverse complement strand
GGCCGTATAGCCGGTTTTCTCCGCCTCGTCCCAGGGAATCACATCCGTGCGCGATGCTCCCTGAACTACTACTATGTCTCCAATATTGAGGTTAGGCACCATGCTTCCTGACTCTACGGCAACCATAGGCGTCCAGAGGCCCAATGCCAGTTGAGATAATAGGGATATGCCACCCACTATCACAACCACGAAAATTATGTCCTTGACCAGGCCCGGAAGAGGCAAATTGTCAAACCACTCTACAATTTTCATAGAGCCTCCTGGATCAGGGATCGCGAAAATCCTCGGCATTTAGGCCGGGGAGAAGCGTACCTTGCTGTTGCAGCACACCAACTTCTATTTATCCTTTGAAGACTATCTTCAATGTAATGCTTCAGACCTTGATGGTAAAGCTCGACCCCACCCCAGAGCAGCATAAGATGCTCTGTGAGACAATGAAGAGGTTTAACGAGGCTTGTAATCACATAGCAAAGACTGTTTTTGCTCTGCATAGTGCCAACAAGGTTGAGATCCATAAGACGGTTTACTATCCTGTTAGAGAACATTTTGGACTCTCCGCACAACTTACTGTCAGAGCCATTTCCAAGGTCTGCGAAGCGTATAAGCGAGACAAATCTATCAAGCCAAAGTTCCGACTCGATGGGTCCATCGTTTACGATCAACGCATTCTCTCTTGGAAAGGACTTGAGATGGTCTCTCTGATCACGCTTCAGGGCAGACAGTTTATCCCTGTTCGTTTCGGAGAATATCAGAAAGCCAGGATGGATAGGATCAGAGGCCAAGCAGACTTGATCCTTGTCAAAGGAGTTTTCTACCTTTGCGTTGTGGTTGATGCTTCTGAAGCTTCTACCTATGATCCTGTTGGAGTTCTCGGTGTTGATCTTGGTATCAAGAATCTGGCCGTAGATAGCGATGGAATGGTACATTCTGGTGAGAAAATTCAGAACGTCAGAGCCAAATCGGATGCTCTCAAGGCCAGGCTCCAAAGTGTTGGAACCAAGAGCGCTAAAAGACATCTTAAGAAGTTGTCTGGTAGAATGGCAAGATTCACCAGAGACAGTAACCATTGCATCTCCAAGATTCTGATTACTAAGGCTAAAGACACCTTTTCCCTGATCGCTCTCGAAGATCTTGAGGGAATTAGAAAGAGGATTACGGTTAGAACCAAGCTTCAGAGACGTAATCAAAGCACTTGGAGTTTCAATCAGCTTAGATTGTTTATGACCCACAAGACCGCGATAGCTGGCGTTCCGTTGGTCTACATCGACTGTGCTTATACTTCCCAGGAATGTCCTATCTGCCATTGTGTCTCCAAATCCAATCGTCCTACAAGGGACAAATTTGTGTGTACCTGTTGTGGCTTCTCTGGTCCTGCAGATACCGTTGCAGCTCGAAACATAGCTGACCGGGTAGCAGTCAACCTGCCTATTGTGGCGCGATTTTTTGCGCAGTCGCAAGCTCCGTCCCTTTAGGGCGGGGTAGTTGACCAACCATATTTATCAGTTGGTAGGCTCTTATACTCCTTTCGATGCAGCAGATGTCACCGCGTGGCAGCCGCCCCCGAGTTGGCCAGGATATAGTGCAGAGGTTGGCCGAGCAGGGTTATCAATTGGAGCCGGAGGCCCTGGAGATTATTTGCCGCTATCCCGGCAGCAAAGAGGAGCTGCTGAGGCGCATAATCAACGGCACGGATAGATCCGTAGCAGTAATTGGAACCTCTCAGGTATCATGCCATCTTGATTTAGCTGCTGCAAAGGCCGTTCCGTCCTCGTCGTCTTTGCCTATTTCCTTGTCTTCCTCCTCTCCTTCCTTGCCTCTATTATCCTCACTCCCCTCGTCTCCTCTGCAATCCACTTCGTTTCCATGCTTGCAGGACTCGTCTGCCGAACTGAAATGCGACATAACCGGCCGGTCCACCTGCGTTGGTGATTACAATGATTTCGTGCACTATTTTCGCGATAGATACTCAAAAATCAGGGAGATTCTCTCTAGGCGGCTCAACTCCCGGCCCATAGAATCTCTGGGCAAGAGCACGACCGGTCGAGAGGTGTCTCTCATCGGCATGGTCATGGATGTTAAAACCACCACTAAAGGTAATCGCGTAATCGAGCTGGAGGACCCAACCGGCATGATAATTGCCGTTATTCAAAAGGATGCTGAGGTCTACGAGCAGTCTGGTCTCATTATAACGGATGAGGTCATAGGCGTCACTGGCATCTCCGATGGCAATGGAAGGCTTTTTGTCAAGTCTTTGCTCTGGCCGGATATGCCCAATCAAACGGCTCCCTTGGAGAAAGGGAGCGGCTATGCTCTGCTGCTCTCTGATCTGCATGTGGGAAGCAAATACTTCATGGCCGATGCCTGGCAGAGATTTTTACAGTGGCTCAACGGTGAGGTGGACGATCCATCCGGCCTGGCTTCTCAGGTGCAGTACATAGTGATTGCCGGAGATCTGGTGGACGGGGTAGGCATCTATCCCGGTCAACAAAACGATCTGGCCATCATGGACATATATGCCCAGTACGAAGCGGCGGCAGAGTGGCTCAACGGCATACGAACGGGCATAAAAGTGATCATTGCCCCCGGCAATCACGATATTGTGCGTCAGGCAGAGCCTCAGCCTTCTCTTCCTGAGGATGTGCAGAGGTATTTCCGAAAAGACATGCTCTTTGTGGGCAATCCTGCCTGGGTGACCTTGAGCGGGGTATCGGTCTTGATCTACCATGGTCGAAGCATAGATGATCTGGTCTTGCGTCTGCCCGGCATCTCTTACGCCGCGCCGGAGAAGGCCATGATCGAGATGCTAAGGCGGCGGCATCTAGCGCCGATTTACGGCAGTCGCGTCTCCATCGCACCCGAGCATGAAGACCATTATGTTATATCTCGGCCACCGGCCATACTGCATTGCGGACACGTTCATACTGTGGGGATTGCCAGGTACAAGGGTGTGGCAGTGATTAATAGCGGAACCTGGCAGTCTCAGACAGATTTTCAGAAGAAGATGAACATTCAGCCCGTGCCGGCAGTGGTGCCTATTGTCGATCTGGCTACCATGAAGGTCCGCAAGTTGATCTTCTCGGAGGCATGATTTGTAATTGCAATTCCTAAATGGACAAATTTCTCGTGTGTTCTTTGCTCAAAATAATTATACTTTATTAATATTTAATTTTTAAAGTATCTTTAGCTGCCTAAATTATCTCGGCAAACATAGTTGCTTTCCAATTTTATAATCATTGTAGCTTATTAGTTTTAGATATATATTTAAAATATATAGTAATATTGATGATGGTTTCTATATCTCTATTCGTAGCTGCAATAATTCATGACATTTAGTTAATATTTGAAATCTTATGTGCTACTAATCATACCCATGTTAGTATCTCTTACCAAAAAATATAAATACTATCAATGCTAACATCCGTCTATATTAAAGAATGTATGGGGTGAGATTATCAGAAAAATAGGCGTTGTATTGGTCTTGGCTATAGCCATGTTATCCCTTCCTGCAATGGCGCAGGGTAATTATGGCTTGGCTGGAAGCGGCGGTGTGGATATTCTCGGAACGGGTATTTTTGAGACAGAGGGATCCCTTATCAGGTTCCCGGAGGCTCAAGACACCAATATCGACACTCTGGTTGTAGGCAATGATAAGGCGTTGGCATTTGGGAATATTTGGCAAAAGACTCCCATCGCCACTGCTACAAACAACCTGGAGATAAAGAAGAATCAGGACTCCGGTGCATGTGCGCCCTGTACTTATGAGATCGATGATGAGCCTTACTTTAACTGCAAGGATACCTGCATCAAGGTCAATGTAGATCAGATCAAGGTAGGCAATAGGGAGGCAATGGCTTTCGGATTGCAG
>JALNZQ010000258.1 GCA_023229165.1 Methanothrix sp. | reverse complement strand
CTGTAAGAACTGGAATGTTTTCATTTTTACTGCGATCACCCATAATCTCATTTATTTCTTTTCCAAATGTCTCTCTAATGAAGGAATAATTATCCACATAACAACCAGCTTCTGTTGATGAACAATCTATAGAAAATCCTAATTTATTCATTTCTAAATTAAACGCTTGCTCATAGGTTTCAATTAACATATAAGTATGCCTAATTAGTGAACTTCCTTTTTTATTTATATTATTATCTGGAAAAATAGCATTTATCTTCATTTTTTTAAGATTATCAATCACAAGTCTTTTTAGAACATCTAAACAAAGATTATTAAATTCTTCCTGCGTGTACTTTTTATGACTTATATAGATTGTGATATTTCCATAATCTCCAAAATCTACGGTAAAATTGTATTTATATTTTTTGTTGCTCATAATTTATTTCATTTTCCAATTTTTTGTTTTAGTAAATATACATTAATTCTAACTATTTGTAAAATTCATTTTATTGTTTTATGTATTGTAAATATTTCTTTATATAAAAATTTTGGATCAAAGCTATCTAAAATACCAGAAATAATAGAACTAAGTATAACATACAACCAAAAGATATTAACTAAAGATGGAATACATAAGCATATAATACCAAAAATAATATCTACTAATAGTACAATTGTATACATCAAATCCCTAATAGTTATAAAATCATCAAATTTAATAATTGTATAAGATGCTATTCCTAAAACAAACATACATATAATAATGTAAATAATTAATAATGTAAACATATAACATCAAGTTCCTTTATAATTACTAAATGCAATATCTTCTAATTCTTGTCTTTCTTGTTCTTTTCTTTTTCTTTTCTTTTTAATCGCTTTTGAAGTATTTTATTATATCGTTCGGTATTTTTTACAATGTTAATAACTTCTTCTTTTGATACTTTATATGGGATTTCTTCACTATAAAAAGGTTCACCACCATAATTAATTTTTTTTACTTCATAAGCATTTACACTATCAATTTCTAATTCTAATAATTGACGAATGGGTGCATTATCAATTGCATCTAATACTGCCTCTTGTAATGTTTCACCTTCACCAATTAATTTCCAATCAGATGTTACGTCATAACAACCACGAAACATATCTCTATTATGAATTTCAATTCTAATAATGTGTTCTAATGTAGCTTCAATATCCATAATTACCTCTTTTTTATTATTAATATATGTATTATCAATATAATAACATCATTTTTCAAAATGTGATTCTATAATAGTTTAATCAAAACAATATTTTATACAGTACATAAATCAAAAATATTACTAATATAATATCCATATTATCATTCCTGCTTTATTTCCCAAAAATAATTAGTGCTATTATTTTTCAGATTAGTAAGTGCGGCTTCTGAACACATTATTAAGGATTTTCCAACATTTGGTTGTCCCATAAATAATGTTAATGATTTTCTATAATATCCACCACATGCGCTATCATTATTTTTGATATCTTCAATATTTTCATCTGGATCATCGTGATCATTAATTGAACTTACATCTAGTTTACCAAAACTATATACTTGTGCCATTGTGTCCACCTTTTATAAGAGTGATTGTGTTTTCTGTTGCATTATAATTTCCAATGTGTACTTTCTTTGTCTTACCACTATATAGCTTAACATTGTAATTTGGCTTTAGAATGCTACTTATGCCAATATAACTACTGCGCATAGTTTGGGTTACCTTTTGATATTTAATTATTTCTAATAGCTTAGAAACCATTACTTTTGGTACTAAATTCATGTTAAGCTTAATACGAGTTCCTGTATTGGAAAACGTGATCTTCATTGTATCTTCCCCATAACCCGCCTTATTCTCAATAGTAACTTTCTGTATATTAGGAACAATTTTACCTATTACTTTTTCACCAAACATAAGATACATAAAAGTATCTTTCTTGCTACATTCAACAACGGAATGTGTACAAAACTTACCACGTGCGCATTCAATTGATGCCGCAAATATAATTCTGCCAAAATCAGATACGTAAAATACTTTAGTTCCATTTAGATATATAAACCACCGCATAGCAAGATTAGGACGCTTCTCTGTGGTAAGTCTCCCCATGTTAGCAAACTTCTTGAGAATATTTAAAATGATGAACTTTAGCAATTTGAACTCCTTTTATTATTTATCTTATATCAATATAATAACATCATTTTTCAAAATGTGATTCCATATTATTTAATTTTTTTATTAAAAATTTCTTTATATTGCCATCTAAGGTTTAATAACATCTAATAAAACTAATATAACAGTAATAACTAAAATTACTAAAGGAAATATAGTTAAAGATTTGATAAAAATGCTTATTCCTCCTAAAAATATCCATATTAATGATACTACACCATATATAATGTATCTAATAGTAACTATTCCATTATTTTTTATAATTATACATAATGCTATTAAATAGATAATAGATACCAATATTGCAATACTACTAATAATAGTTAACATAGTTTAATATCCTTATTTATTTTTATTAAAAATTTCTTTATATTGCCAGTTTGGTGAAATATCTTCAAATATAATAAGTATTGTAAGAAGTATAATAGAACCAAGCATAATGTTAACGCTATATATAATTAATAATGATTCATTAAAAATAGATATTAATCCTAAACATACCAATATGATTTCTATTGTAGAATATATCAAATAGCGAATAGTAATTGGGTCTTTAGTAAAAAATTCAAATATCCGTATTACTAAATCCATTAAAGATAGACCACCTAATGCAATAAATATCAATGATAGTATTAATGTTAACATATTTTTCCTTTATTTCTCACATGCATACCATGTATCACTCGTATGCATATTATATCCATTATAAATAAGATTTTTACAAATATATGGATGTTTAGAATTATATAATCTCAATGTTGTATCTATTACAGTATGTTGTTTACCAATTAATATAATTTGATTATCATTTCTAATAATTGACCGCGGTTCATAATATTCAGTATTCATTGGTTTAGATGCCATAAATGAAATTAATACCCAAATTAATCCAATGAACAAACTGTAAAACATTAATTCTTTATATTCCTTTTTATTAAAAATAGAAGCATTAATATAACTCATCCAAACATCCACGTAATACACGAAATGCTGTTTCTGATTGCTCACCAAATACAGATACGGTAAGTTTGATTAGTAGAGTATTCGCTGATTCAATATCAGAAATTCCCATTATATCCAATCCATATTTATCAAATGCATTCATTTTATATTCCTTTTGTTAAATTATTACATAAAATTAATTATCTACAATTGCCATAATCATCTGTAATAATGGCAAAGGATTTCCAATTATAATGAGGTATCAGGTTACCATTACCACCTTCATAAAAAATACCATCATATTTCTTAATAAAAGTTCTTTATTAATAATCTTAAAATTAGATATAATATGATGAGTTTCTTTCATTTTCATTCCTTTTGTTATTCATTTTGTAATAATATATCACTATAATAATATCATTCTTCACAATGTGATTCAATATATCGTATTTTTAACATTTTTCAAAAAATTAAAAATTATTTCAGTGGTTTATAAAATATGTAAAATTTTATGTACATTGAAATAGATTAACCCTATATAGCAGCATACTGTGAATATTTTCATGTATATTAAAAATTATGTAATTGCATATACAAATCTTCTTTATATTTTATTACCACTTTTTACCACCTTTACACTTTTTCACACACTTTCTCCCATCAAATATGCAAACATTGATAAGTTAACAAAGGTTGCCCAAATGGGCAAATATTGTTAAAATGTATCAAATATTGCAAAAAGGTTATAAAAATGTTATA
>JALNZQ010000257.1 GCA_023229165.1 Methanothrix sp. | reverse complement strand
CCGCTTATGGACCTCAATGCCAGCCCCGATGATCTCCCTGAAAAGCTCATCGGCTTTCAGTCTAAGAGCAGCTTCTTGAGACTCTTGATTTACACCAACCAATTGATTCGCCACCGCTTAAGCTATTAGATTATTCCTTTTTCTCTCAGAGCAGCTTTTACCTCGGCCATATCGTTCTTCAATTCAACGATATCATTTTCCAGTACCCTGTCGAACTTCCTGTTCATATCCCGAACTTCATCCAGAAGTTCATCCTGCTTGCCGAGCATTTGGTCCATCTTGCCGCCCAGGTTATCATTCAGATTGTTGACCGCAGAGACGAGTTCTTTTAGATAGACTGCAGCCGTGTCCAGCCTGGTGTCTGTTTCGCCTTTGAGCACCAGCTTGCCGAAATTGTCGAACTCATTGCTTGCAGGAGAGTATTTCTTTTCTATGGACGAGACATAGATCAAGGTATTCTTTATATCTATGGCACTCTCAAACCATTTGAGCTTTTCATCTTCGCCCTCAGCTATTATCTTCACCCGGCCATCCTTTTGGTTCTCGACCATGCCCTTGAGGCCAAACGCATTCGCTATATCGACTATCCTGGCTCTATAGCCTACCTCCTGGACTTTGCCGGATACAAATGCAGTGAGCTTCATCATATGGAAATTCCGCACTCTTTGTATATGGTCTTATCTACAGCCAAAGGCGTTTCTGTCATGGGAGTCGCAAATAAATGCAACGATATCGATAATCATAAGATCTGTCTATCATCTATATGGGAATAGAAAAACACGTGCAATTGAATACTCTATTTGCATCCACCGGAAAACTTTCCTTGTCTTTATAATTCATATCATTCCAGCCGCCCGAGCAGCATGGGAGCCATTCATCTTCATTTTGTGTGAGACTTGATTCGAGTCCAATCTCCATCTTCTTGCTTATGGTGAAAGTGCCTCTGTAATACTCGTCCACCAGAGCATCCGGATCTTTCCCGTTAAGCGGTCCTAAATACGCGCCTATCTGTCCTGTACCATTGAATACGGCATTTAGTTTCATGCTGCCCACAAAGGAAGCGGAAGACTTTATATCTTCATAAGTTCCTCCGCCGGAAACCTTCGTGGTCATCTCCTTGTTCAGAGCTTGCGCATGATCGAAGCTTGCTTTCAGAGCAATGCCATCACTCCCGGCAACGGTAGAATCGCTCCATAAAGAGCTTATAGGTTCAGAACGAAAGCTGCCGGGAAAATCGAGTTTTGTTGGAGAGTATGCATTGCTGGTAATTTCTTGAACACCTGCACTTACATTTGATGTAAACGACACAGGCATCCCTTCATCTTGTTCTAATATTTTATCATTTCTGGCATAGGTTTTGGATTCACTGGTGAAAACGCCGCTACCACTGCTATGGGAATGCAGCACCAATTCAGAGGGGGCCATGTACCTGTATGAACTGGCAATTCCAAAACCCTCAACGGTCAGATTCGAATCGAACCGTAGGCCTTTGGCCTTCGATGTTTTTTCTTCCGCGAGCGCTAATCCAATCGACATCAAAACAATGAGGATGCAAATTATAATCAATAGCTTCTTAATGCACAACATGGCTCCCCTCGGGCATTATTCATTTGATAGCAGATGAAGAGAAAATCCAATCGCAATATCCGCTGCTTGCAGCGATGTGTGCCGCCGCCGTCTGACATAAGAATTAATTCGCTTTCCGCCCTAAAGCTGCAAAGTCTACAGCCTCCGCTGCATAGCCAGGAGCCTCTTATCATCTTCTAATGACTTTCGTCATCAATAGCCTCGAATAAACCGAAGCGACATCAATTCAGCAGCCTGCTTGGAATCATTTTGTGGGGTAAGGGATACTGCAAAGGCATCCTGGACCCTTTGCCAGAAAGAGTCCGGATCTTTTCCGCATCATCTCCCACTATCGTAGTAATTATGATTTGTGTTAACAACCCCAAGATACATTAAAAAGATTGCGGTTGGCATTATATATAAATTAAGTGATTATTAATAAATATCTTCAATTTAAAAATCCAATAATCGCCGTCGTCTACTGCACAGACACTGAGGTGAGTCGCACCACTGCAATCGCGATCAATCACCGGCCCGTCATTTTTATCTCCATTAACTATTTTTGTCTAGAGTCGCAATTCCTCAAAATAATTATATACCCCGCAAACGACTCTCTTCCTGATGCTCCTCTTTGCCCATGTGGGGCTCGCATTAGCCTCCGCCCGCTTTTTTAGCCGCGTGAGCCTGGCCTTTCTGGCATTGGGCTCAATGCTTCCCGACATCATAGACAAACCCCTAGGCCTGATCGTCTTTGGCAGCCCCAGCATGGGCCGTATCTTCGCCCACACGCTGCTCTTCCTCATGCTCCTCTCAGCCCTATGCTTTTATTCCCGGGATATCAGGCTCTTCTCCCTCACCTGGGGCGTGCTCATCCACCTCTTCCTGGACTTCATGTGGAACTCGCCGGAAACCTTGCTCTGGCCGCTCCTGGGGCCATTTCCCAGCGCACCACTTTTAGATACCATGAGCTACCTGCAGTTGCTCTTTTCCGGTCTGAAAAATCCAGGCATTCTGATACCGGAAACAGCAGGCCTGGCTTATCTCATATTCTTTGCCTATGCCGGGAGAAGGCAAGCCTTGGCCTGGATGGATCATCACCTCGGATAATTGGCTGAATGGATTTCGGCATAAATAGGGGGTTAGTTCTTACTGCTATTGCTACTACTCCCACCACAAAATTTGTGGCATCTCTATTAGCGATCTCTCTCATTCGCCTCGTTTTCCATATCCATCCTGGCCTCTTTTAGTTTTCTGATGCTGATGTAGTACTGAGCCAGCAGGACCAACCCCGTCAGAGCCAGGATGGCAAAAATAATCATCAATGCCTGGGGGGCGCTTCTCCGGTAATAGTTGACCTCGATGTAGGAAATTTGCGTGGTGTTATTCCAGGTGAGAATGCTGCCGGAATCGCTCTCCACGAATTCGTCCGGCGCCGGCCTGGATATGCCAAGGCTTCGCTCTCCCGTCGTGAAGCCATCCGGCAGAATTATGCGCAGCGGGACATGATCTCTAATGGGAAGTATGAGCTGCTGGCCCTGCAAATGCATGGTGTAATTCAGCCTTCCGGTGACAGGCTTCGCAAAGGTCAGGCTGTAGATATAGTCTCCCCGCAGGAAGCGATAGCTGCTGTTGAAGGTGACGTTCTTGCCCGATTCGTCAAAAAGCGTCATATTCTCCGTCTTCTCAGAAAGCGTGAGATTAAAATGGCTGGCATTGACGGGCACAGTGATCAACGCCTCTTTTTCCCCCAGGTGGTAGATAGTGCCGTTAAACTGTGCGCAGGAGGAGATCATGCAGATGGCCGTCAGGGCGATCAGGGTCCATGTGCCCAATTTAAGAGGATAATCGTACATCGTTTGCGGCTGCTATGCACTACAGCTTTATCAAATACGCGCTAGCTCGTGGCCGGACAACGGCTTTGAAAATTATCATCACGCCGGTGCTATAAACGTTTTTTCGGGCACAAAAGTTAATTAATTGCCCACCGTAAGGAGTGAGGAGGTTTTTGATTTGAAGAGATTTGATGCCATTCTGGAAGAGGACATATCCGGTTATGATGGCGAATTTTCCCAGCTGATTGCG
Organism: Methanothrix sp.; assembly: GCA_023229165.1. Lineage (GTDB taxonomy): Archaea > Halobacteriota > Methanosarcinia > Methanotrichales > Methanotrichaceae > Methanothrix. Next base: position 234 of record JALNZQ010000257.1, on the reverse strand, counting down.
CAGGCTCCGGCCCTCTACAAAATGATGACCAGGCTCCTGGATGACCGGGCTCTTCCCAGGTCGATGTCGCCGCTAGTCATTGCCGCCATTGCATATTTTATTCTTCCTGAGGACATCATCCCCGAGGAGAAGTATGGTCCGGTCGGCTATGTGGATGATATCTATCTTTGCGCGTTTGTTGCCAATGAGGTGGCGAAAGAATCAGCCTCGCCTGACATCCTGGCCAGAAATTGG
>JALNZQ010000256.1 GCA_023229165.1 Methanothrix sp. | reverse complement strand
AGGATCGGGCGGATGGTTGCTGTTCTTAGCTTCCATCTTTTTGGTAATATGCATAAGCAGTCCCGCGGTCGGCCTGGTGAACTGGCTGGCAACTATGCTGGTCAAGCCACATGCACTTCCCAGAATTGACTTCTCTTCAGGCATTCCAGAAGAGTTGCGAACGCTGGTGGTGGTGCCATCTGTTCTGACCAGCTCCGAAAAAGTTGTGGATCTGCTGGAGGGGCTCGAGGTTCGATACCTGGCAAATCGGGATAAAAACCTCCACTTCGGCCTTCTGACCGATCTGGGAGACGCCTCGCATGAGGTCGTGCCTAAGGATGAGCATCTCCTATTTATGGCTCGTCAGGGAATCGAGGCTCTGAATAAAAAGTACCATAATAATATTTTCTTTCTCTTCCCCCGCCACCGCAGTTGGGACCCTAAGGAGGAGATCTGGAGGGGCTATGAGCGAAAGAGGGGCATACTCGGGGAGCTCAACACTCTGCTACGAGGCGGACCCAAAAATAGCTTCTCCCTGATCGCGGGCGACGTATCGATCCTGCCCGGCACAAAGTACGTCATAACAGTTGACGAAGATACCAAGATGCCCTACGACTCTGCCCGGCTGCTGGTGGAGACCATGGCCCACCCTCTCAACCGCCCCAGGTTCGATGAGCATAAGCAATATGTCGTTGAGGGCTACAGCATACTCCATCCTCGCCTGAGCTCCGGCATGCCTGAGGCAGACCGATCGAGATTTGTGAGGCTCTTTGGAGGCGAGCCGGGAATTGATCCATACACGCGAGAAGTCTCGGATGTCTACCAGGACATTTTCGGAGAAGGATCCTTCACCGGCAAGGGAATCTACGACGTAGATGCCTTCTCCCAGTCTCTGGGTGGTCGCTTTCCAGATAACCTGATCCTGAGTCACGATCTTCTGGAGGGTAGCTATGCCAGAGCGGCACTGGTCAGCGATGTGCAATTCTATGAGGACTATCCCTACCGTTACACCACAGACGTTAGCCGGAGGCACAGATGGATCAGAGGAGACTGGCAGATTGCCAGTTGGCTGCTCATGCGCGTGCCGGGCCCTGGTGGCTTGATACTGGACAATCCAATCTCAGCGCTATCCAGATGGAAGATTCTCGACAACCTTCGGCGCAGCCTCGTGACACCTGCCCAGATTTTGCTTCTGATTTTGGCATGGCTGATGCTTCTTTTGCCCTGGTTCTGGACAATTATGGTGGTAGGAGCGGTTCTGGCTTTACCGGTACTCGCTTGCATCCGAGCGCTCCTGAACAAATCTGCACAGCTGCCCCTGGATAAGCACCTGCATTATGCCGGGAGATCAATTGTCAGATACCTGGCCCAGGCAGGGCTTGTCCTGACATTGTTGCCTTATGAGGCATTTTTCAGCCTGGATGCAGTTGTGCGCACCGGTGGGCGATTGCTATTCACCCATAAGCGGCTGCTGGAATGGAACACTTCGGGTAGCTCTCAGAATAGCGGGAAGAGCGATCTGGTGAGATTTTACCGGTCGATGTGGATAGCTCCGACGCTGGCCATCGCCATGACCTCTTACCTAGCGTTTTGGCGTCCTGATGTTCTGTACGTCGTCTGGCCGTTGCTGCTATCCTGGAGCCTCGCGCCTGCAGTTGCCTGGTGGATAAGCTTGCCTCTTGCCTTACCTAAAGCAAAACTTGACGATGATCAGACGATCTTCCTGCGCAAGCTTTCTCGGAAGACATGGAAGTTCTTCGAGACGTTCGTGGGTCCGGAAAGCCATTGGCTTCCGCCGGACAACTACCAGGAGGAGCCGCGCTCAGTGGTTGCCAACGGAACATCGCCTACTAATATGGGTTTGTCACTGCTCGCGAATCTGGCAGCATACGACTTCGGTTACATCTCGGCAGGAAAGCTGATAGATCGGAACGCTTGCGCTCTTCAGACAATGAAAACCCTGGAACGGTTCCAGGGCCACTTTTACAATTGGTACGATATTATGCTGCTTGAGCCAATGCCGCCCAGGTACATATCGACTGTTGATAGCGGTAACCTGGCAGGTCATCTGTTGACTGTGCAGCAGGGACAAATCGAGCTTATGGACCGGAAGATCCTGACGGAACAGGCATTTAGCGGTCTTCAGGATACGCTGCAGATCATAAGGGATGCTGCGAACAAATGTGATAGTCCGGAGGAAAGGGACCGAAGTGGAATGGGGCCCTCTCAGGTGCTTGTGCAGATTGATCTATTCTGGAAAGAGCTGGAGGCGCCTCCAGGCAATCTTTCGGCAGCGTGGCAATTGCTGAACCGGCAGGCAAAGACAGTAGCGTTGATGAAAGACCGCCTGGGCTCGGAAGCTGATGCTGATCTATTGTGGTGGACACGCTCTTATGAGCTGCAACTGCAGGATCATTTGCAGGACCTGGTTCTCATGGCACCGTGGCTCATGTTGCCCATGTGGATTATGGAGCACCCTCTCCCTAAGGATTTTCGGGTTCTGGACTCGACAAATCCCACAGGGCTGCAAGCTGAGTTGCTCAGACTTGACGGCATTCCATTGCTGCGAGAGGTTCCAAAGACGGCACGAGAATTGATGCCTCTTATAGATCAAATCAGCAGCTGCTTTTCTGGTGTTGACCGGCAAACTGAAAGAAAGTGGCTGCAAGAGCTTGGTCAGAAGATAATGGATGCACAAAGACTTGCTGGCGAGAGGATCGCATCCATCGAGAGGCTTGCAATCGACTGTAGCGAGCTGGCGGATATAAAATACGATTTCCTATTCAATGAGTCTCGTCGGCTTCTTGCCATCGGCTACAATGTCGACAAATCCAGACGCGATGAGAGCTGCTACGATCTATTAGCATCAGAGGCGAGGCTATGCAGCTATGTGGCTATTGCTCAAGGGCGGCTTAAGCAGGAGCACTGGTTCGCTTTAGGGCGTATGCTCACCACGGCAGGCGGAGAGCTGGCTTTGCTCTCCTGGGGAGGGACAATGTTCGAGTATCTCATGCCGCTATTGATTATGCCGACTTATGAGAACACCCTTCTCAATCAGACGTACCGTTCCACGGTCAAGCGGCAGATCGAATATGGGCAACAACGAAGTGTTCCCTGGGGCATCTCGGAATCCGGCTACAATATCATAGATGTCAATCAGATCTACCAGTACCGAGCTTTCGGAGTGCCGGGCCTCGGGTTTAAGCGCGGGCTGGCCAAAGACCTGGTAATCGCACCTTATGCCTCGGCTCTGGCCTTGATGGTCTCTCCCGCAGAAGGTTGCATCAATTTGCAGCGAATGGCAGGCGAAGGCTATCTGGGAGAGTATGGCTTCTATGAGGCCATAGATTTCACACCAACACGTCTGACACAGGATCAAAGAAGCGCAACTGTGCGGTCCTTCATGGCCCACCACCAGGGCATGAGCTTTCTCTCTATGGCTTATGTTTTGTTAGACCGACCTATGCAAAGGAGATTCATGGCCAATCCCATATTCCAGGCTGCGGATCTGCTCCTCCAAGAAAAAGTCCCTATAGCTTTGCCCTTCTATCCTCATGCAGCGGAGGCATCGCCATCAATCTGGAGGGCAGGCATGCCAGTACGTGAGAGGTCCATGAGGATCTTCAATGATCCGAATAGCACCTCTCCTGATGTGCACCTTCTCTCCAATGGCAATTACAGAGTAATGATATCTGGCAGTGGTGCAGGCTATAGCCAGTGGAAGGATATTGCGGTCACTCGCTGGCACGGCGATATTACCCGCGACAATGAGGGACAGTTTTTCTTTATCCGCGACCTGGAAAGCAATGATGTCTGGTCGGCAGGATATCAGCCTGTATGTAAAAATGAGAAGGCCTATCAGGCCACATTCCAGGGATCGAAGGCACAGCTTCGGTCAATGGTT
>JALNZQ010000255.1 GCA_023229165.1 Methanothrix sp. | reverse complement strand
CCATTCTCGATCAGATTGCCTATAAAATGGGCATCAAGGGCACTGATGTGATTGACCATGCCAGGGCTGTGGCTGAGGAGCTGGGCATAAGCGATAAGGTGCTTGATGTCATTTATGCAATGACGGATATGTCGGAAGAGGACGCCAAATCCGCCCTTGAGGCACTGGGACTGACCAGAGACATATTCAAAGATCTATTCCCACGGTTTCCGATGACAGAGGCCCGCAAGTATGCTGAGCCGATCTTTGATCTGATTTCCCTTGATAAAGAAGCCATGTGGAAGCTGCCCGAGCAACTGAGCGGCGGAGAGCTGGTGAGAGCATCTTTAGCCATTATCCTGGCGGCCAGGCCCAAGATCCTGATTCTGGACGAGCCCTTCGGTGATATCGACCCCATCACCATGCGTGAGGTCTCTAACGCCATTAAGATGATCAATGCAAAGCTTGGCACCACCATAATCCTGGTCAGCCACCATGTTGATTTCGTCAAGGAGATCTCCCACCGGGCCATACTCATTGAGAACGGAGCCATTGCGGCGGATGGAGACCCGACAACGGTCTGCAACGCCTTCCTGGCCTCCTGCCATGCTCCCTATCTGAAGTACCTGGAAGAGCGCTATAAAGTTCACGGATGATCGGGTATGGACGGGCAAGTTGAGGAAATTTACCGGCAGGTAGCAGATCAGATAACACCGGAGGATTTCCAGGCGAAAGTAGAGGAGAAGGTAGCCCTAATGGCGGGGCTATGCGATGGCAGGACTGCGGCATTGCTCGTGGCACGGGACCTGGGTGCATCCGAGGTGCTGACCAAGATCGGCAGCATCCGGCCGGAGACTGGAAATGTCATCTTCACGGGCCGGGTGCTCGCCGTCTCCGAGATACGCGAGTTTCCCCGTTCGGACGGATCCATGGGACGGGTCGCTAACCTAACGCTGGCCGACGAGACGGGATCTGTGCGCGTGGCTCTCTGGGATGAGACTGTAGAGCTTGTCCGTTCCGGAGATCTGAAGGTAGACCAGTGCCTCAAGGTGAGGGGTCTGGCCAAAGAGGGCTACGCGGGAACTGAGGTGAGCCTGGGCAGAAGCGGGGGCATTGAGGAGGTAGATTTAGACATATTGCCAAGGACAGCGCCCTATAAAATTGCTGAGATCAAGAGCGACATGGGTGAGGTCAGCCTTCTGGGCGTCGTTGTGGATCCGGGAGAGATCAGGGAGTTTTTGCGTAAAGACGGAGGCAAAGGACAAGTGCGCACGGTCCTTTTGGGAGATGAGACCGGCAAGATCAGGCTTACCCTCTGGAATGAGCAGGCAGCAATGCTGCTCGAGAAGGGCGAGACGATAGAGGTCAGGAACGGTTCATGTCGGGAGAGGTATGGATCGCTGGAGATTCAGACGGGAAGCTACAGCACAATTAAAAAGAGCAGCGAAAAGGTGCAGTTCTCCGAGAAGATGACGCCCATAGCCGACCTTTTGCCGGGCATGCTCTGCAGCGTCTCCGGCTTTGTGACCGGCCTCGGAGAGGTGCGGGAGTTTCAAAGAGATGACGGAAAAGTCGGTAGAGTGGCCAATATCTACATCTCCGATGAGACGGGCCGCATCAAAGTGGCTCTATGGGCCGAGCATGTGGATCTCTTGCAGGGCCTGGATCTGGGCTACAAAGCGGAGCTGATCGATGCCCTTGCCAAGAGCGGCTGGAACGAGGAACTGGAATTGTCTTGCGGATGGCGCACCAGGATTACTTTCGCCCCGCCTGGATAACGTTGTTAAAGATGATCTGAGAACTCTAATTTGAGGAATATTCTAAGGAACTGGGAAGATGCCGACAAAATTACTGGAAGATCTGCCGGGTGTGGGTCCGGCCACTGCGGAAAAGCTGCGCGAGGCCGGATTTGGCTCCGTGGAAGCTATAGCTGTTGCCTCTCCCGGCGAGCTGGTGAGCGCGGCAGAGGTGGGGGAAGCCACTGCTGCCAAGATCATTGCCGGGGCCAGAGAAGCTGCGGATGTGGGCGGCTTTGAGACTGGAGACCGGATCTTAGAGCGCAGAAAGCTGGTGGGCAAGATCACTACCGGCAGCAAGAACTTCAATGAGCTTTTGGGCGGGGGGATGGAGACTCAGTCCATAGTGGAGCTCTACGGTGAATTCGGCTCGGGCAAGACGCAAGTGGCCCACCAGATGGCCATAAATGTGCAACTGCCCGAGGAAATGGGCGGCCTGCACGGTTCTGTTATCATTATCGACACGGAGAACACCTTCCGGCCGGAGCGCATCGCTCAGATGGTGAAGGGCTTGCCCCCCGCACCGGACGGATTGGACCGCGACCCGGCTGATTTCTTAAAAAACATCAGCGTGGCCAGAGCCTTCAACTCCAATCACCAGATCCTTCTGGCGGAGAGCGCCATGGACCTGGCTGAGAAGGCCAAGGAGTCGGAATATCCCGTGCGCCTGATCATCGTGGACTCGGTGACTGCGCATTTTCGCGCCGAGTATGTGGGGCGCGGCACTCTCGCCAACAGGCAGCAGAAGCTGAACAAACATCTGCACGACCTGATGCGCTTTGGCGATCTGAACAATGCCCTGATTCTGGTGACCAATCAGGTCATGAGCAAGCCGGACACCTTCTTTGGCGATCCGACCAAGCCTGTGGGCGGGCACGTGCTGGGGCATACGTCCACGTTCAGATTGTACCTGCGAAAGTCCAAAGGCGAAAAACGCATTGCCAGACTGGTGGACTCACCGAACTTGCCGGATGGCGAAGCGGTCTTCACAGTGACTACGGATGGAGTGAAAGATTAAAGGGTGAATGGTGATAAGGGCATCTTAGAAGGGATTATAGTCTTTGTCGATACCAGATGTCCCCTCACCAATCGCTATATAGTTACTTCGGATATATATTTCTTTTGTTATGTCAAGAGTCACGGCATAATGCGGCCTATTGGCTGTGTTTGCCAAAATATACATGAGTAGAGTGGGATCCGGGTAAAGGAGGGAGAATAAAACAGTATTTTGCCGCGGATCGCCGCCTTACCGTTCTATTCACAATAGATATAGATGATTGCGATAATCTATTGCGGCAATCCGATGAGTAAATGCTAATGCAAAAGCTGTCTGTATCTCATTTTGTCCCGGCGAACCGTTTAATGGTCTCCCTTTTGCGCTGCCACCTGCGGGCTTCTCTTGCTTTGTCTTCCTCCAATATGGCCATTCGCCCTGACTTATTCACCAATTCACTCTTCTTCTTCTCGGTTTGATCTATGCTCGGTTGATCCATGCTCATTTCACCTGATTTGCGTTTCTCCCCAAATATTAGACGAATTTCTGTTGAGAGAAGATGCACGAACAGAAAATACTCAAGCTTTAAATGGGGATGAATCTATTTAAAGGAATCGTCCCACCCAAAGCTTTAATCTTACCTCTCCCTTTTCCACTCACCATGAACTTCGGTCGGATCTTCAAGTCCAAACCCACACCTCGCATTGCCATTAGCCCGCACTTCAACTACCTTGACCTTCGCACCAAACCGTTTTACATCGTGGCCTCGGTGGAAGTTGGCAATACCACGACCAAATGCATCCTCACTGCCACGGACATGAACACCGGCAAGACCTACATTGTCGATAAGACCGTGAAGATGACCAGAGACGTGCGAAGGCCCAAAGCTGGGGAGGAGGTATTTGCCCATACCATTAATGCCACGGCGCTTACCAGAGAGTCTATTGCTGAACTGGTCAAGAACACCCTCATTGAGAGCCACGATAAGGCCCGCCTGGACATCAAGACCGATCTGAACTTTGTGGTGCGCTCCACAGGCGTGGTTGCCGAGCTGGACTCGCCCGACCAGGTGGGCGCCTTCATCCAGGCCCTGGCCAAAGGCTGCCTAGATGCAGGCGTTCCGCCCCG
>JALNZQ010000254.1 GCA_023229165.1 Methanothrix sp. | reverse complement strand
AGGAGATCTTTGGGTATCATGGTCCTGTTTCCTCCAGTTTGCAAGACAGGTAGGATACAGGGCCTTCCTTGTTAATATCAATTTACAGAAAATTCGTTACACTGCCAGATAATAGGCATTTTGCACAGGAATGACGTAAAAAAGGCATCCTTTTTCGAGTCAATCGTGAGAGGAGAGATGACCGAAGAGAGCGATGTGGATCTCTTGGTCGAATTTGAAGGCAAAAAGAGCCTTCTGGATATTGCTCATTTGAAGAACGAGCTGGAAGATGCCATTAGCAGACGAGTAGATGTTCGGACTTACAAATCGCTGCACCCCCCGCCTCAAGGATAGAATTCTAGCCGAGCAGGTCCCGATAATATGAAGTAAGACCCAGCGGTTTTCCTGGGCCATATCCTGAACAGCATTGAGCTTATCGAGAGCTGAATGAGGGACATTGTAGTCCATCAGTATTTTGGAGTAGACCTTGAGGCAGTATGGCGGGCGGCAACAGTGGATTTTCCAGATCTGAAGGCGAAGATCTTGAAGATTCAAGAAGAACTTGGCAAAAAGGCCAGGTGAATAATTCTGGTAAACTGGCCCGAGGGCACAGGCCCACCTGGGCGCGCCACCGCCCACGCGCGGACGCACGGGTGCGGGCTCTGAGGCGAGCGGCCTCGCCTGCGAAGGCGGCGCATGAGAATGCGAAGCGAGCTTATGAAGCTTGGCGGCCCGGAAAATGTGATGAATATATGAACGACTATGAGATTTTATATGTCAATTGGAAATGATCAAAGTCGCATAGAAGTATCCGCAGAAGAGCTGGAAGCATTCTGCAGTCGCTGGAAGATCCTGGAGCTGTCGCTATTTGGCTCTGTCATACGAGATGATTTCCGGCCAGATAGTGATGTGGATGTCCTGGTCAGCTTTGCCGGAGATGCTAAGAAGAGCTTCTCCGGCCGGATGAGCATGATCGATGAGCTGCAAGCAATATTCGGTCGCAAAATAGATCTGGTGGACAGAAAGCTAATGGATAAGCCAACCGCAAATCCGTTGCGACGCCATGCAAATTGGAATGAAACCAAGTCCCTCCCGGTCCGCTCTGGCTTCGGCATCCAGCCCTCCCGCCCGCCGGAGGCAACCGGCACGACGATCCTCCGGTCTCGCTGCCCGACGGCCAGCCAACCAGCGCGGGACCGCATGTGGATACATTTTTCTCAGACGAGCCGATGAGAATAAGCAGATATTCTGCCCTGCAATTGTCCCAAGCTCAGGGACCCAAGCATACATTTATTTTCAAGAACCACTTCTTATTAAAGGATGCAGCCGATAAAAATAATAATAGAAAAGCATCTTGACGGCTATGTTGCCTATCCTGTAGGCATTAAAGGGATAGTAGTGGGAGAAGGCGACACCTATGAAGAAGCCCTCGCCGATGTGAAATCCGCCATTCAGTTTCATATTGAAACCTTTGGAAGAGAGGTCTTTGAAGCAAACGAAATAAGCGAGACCTTCGTGGCTGAAGTGGTAGTGTGACAAAATTTCCCAGAGACGTGCCAATAGCAAAGGTGCTTAAATCCCTGGAGGCCTTGGGCTTTGAAGTAATCCGAGAAGGCAACCACATTTCCATGAGCAGAATAAATCTGGATGGAAGTCGGACGCCTTTAACCCTGCCGAATCACAAGGAGATCAAGAGTTCTACATTGTTATTGATTTTGAGGCAAGCAGGAATAACAAGAGATGAATTTCTCGAAATATTTGATGAGCTTTAATCCGCTGATCCTCCCAGGCCATTGCTTTTGCCTTGCCTTCTGTCACTAAGATGATTTGATTAAGCTATTGGTAAGTCCCCGTGGCGGTAACAGAAACATGCTATTTTGCGCCCGGCCCCGTCAAATTCGCATAAATCGCCTCTCACCATTTGATGCTGTCGAACTTATAATTTAGAGAACTATTTAAAATTTGCCAGTTCATTAGGAAATATATAATCATAATTTAGTTAAGAAAGATTTATATCTACAGAATACGACTAAAATACAGTGCCAAAAAGGCATTTGAATATCCATTACAATTTAGAATCAGAAAACAAGATGTGATCTTGGTGCAAATGCCTTTTTAATTGCAAATATAGTAAGGCGATTTAAAATGGTTGATGAAAAATCGGGTAAATCCGTTCAGACCGCAGAGCAAGCTCTGTATTATCCACCTCGTGATCTAGTCGAAAACTCCAATGTCATGGCCTGGATGAAGGCAAAGGGCCTGAAATCAGAGAGCGAGATGCGACAATGGTGCTCCAAGAACTACATTCAGTTCTGGGACGAGATGGCCCACACCTATGCAGACTGGTTCGAGCCCTACAAGCAGACATTGCAGTGGAAAGCCCCCTTCGCCAAGTGGTTTATGGGCGGCAAGATCAATGTAGCCTACAATGCCGTGGACAGACACGCCAGGTCCTGGCGGCGCAACAAGCTGGCCTACATCTTTGTGGGAGAGCCGGTAGGCGATGTGCGCAAGATCACCTATTTCGAGCTATCCCGAGAGGTCAACAGATTCGCCAACGCCCTCAAGGCCGAAGGAATCAAAAAGGGCGACCGCGTGGGACTTTATCTGCCCATGATCCCGGAGCTGCCCGTAGCTATGCTCGCTTGTGCGAAACTGGGCGCCATTCACGTAGTAGTATTCTCCGGATTTTCCGCAGTAGCTATGCGTGACCGTCTGGAGGACTGCCAGCCAAAGATTCTGATCACCTGCGACGGCTCCTACCGCCGGGGCAAGCCCATTGCCACCAAGCCCCAGGCCGATGAGGCAATCGCTGGACTCAAGTGCATCGAGAAGGTAGTAGTGGTAAAGAGGAACGGCCAGGAGACGCCCATGACAGCAGGCCGTGATGTCTGGTGGAATGAGTTTGTGGCCGGAAAGTCCGGCTCATGCGAGACTGCGCCCATGGATGCCGCCGATCCGCTCTTCATCCTTTACACTGCCGGAGCTGCCGGTAAGCCGCGCGGCATAGTGCATACCCACGGTGGCACGAGCGTCGGCCCGGCGTTCACCATGTCCTGGGTCTTCGATATCAAGGACACGGATGTATACTGGTGCACTGCCGACATCGGATGGATAACCGGCCACTCTTACATCGCCTACGGGCCGCTGTGCCTGGGCGCTACCAGCATCATGTACGAGGGATCGCCCGATTATCCCGACTTCGGCCGCTGGTTTAAGATCATAGAGGACTACGGAGTCTCCGTTATCTACACCGCACCTACCGCCATCAGGATGTTCATGAACGAAGGACCCTCCTGGCCCCAGAAGTACGACCTATCCACCGTCCGTCTCATGGGATCGGTAGGCGAGGCCATGAACCCCGATGCCTTCGTCTGGTGGAGGAGATACGTGGGCGGCGGATTTGCGCCCATCATGGATACCTGGTTCCAGAGCGAGACCGGCTCTCAGGTCATAGCTCCTCTGCCCATAACCCCGCTCAAGCCCGGCTCGCCCAGCTTCGCTCTGCCCGGCTACAACGTCGAGGTAGTGGATGACAACGGCGCAGCCGTTTCCGCGGGCAGCACCGGCAACATACTCATAACAGAGCCATGGCCGTCCATGCTCCGTGAGGTCTACAAGAACCCGGCTGGGTACAACGAGACCTACTGGGCCGCTTTTCCTGGCAAGTATCACTCCGGAGACAAGGCCCGCGTGGATGGGGACGGATACATCTGGGCCCTGGGAAGAGGAGATGATGTCCTCAAGGTAGCAGGCCACAGGATATCCAATGCCGAGGTTGAGGCATCAGCCGAGAAGCATCCCTCCGTTGCCGCGGCAGCAGTCGTGGGCAAGCCGGACAAGGTGAAGGGCGAGAGCATCGTGGTCTTCGCCGTCTTGAAGCCCGAGGCCAAGCCAAACGCCGCTTTAGAGAAAGATATCAAGAACTTCGTGCGAAAGACCTTG
>JALNZQ010000253.1 GCA_023229165.1 Methanothrix sp. | reverse complement strand
TTTTTTATAGATCTTTTTTGTGTTAAATTTGTATTTTCCAAATCTCTTTCAAGTTCTAATTTATGAAGCATAGATTGCCTTTCTTGATGCCTTTTGGCACTTGGTTTTTCATAATGATCAGTAGCTTTTTTATGTTCTGATATTACACCACTTGAAAGCCTAGATAATCTTTTTAATGCATAGTCAATATTATCTTTAACTATAACACAACTAGTTGCACCATGTTTTGACATAATAAACTCCTTTTAAATTATTATATTATATAATATAACAATTTAATTTAAAATATTTAAAATAAATTGTTTTTCTTAACATTTTAAATTTGCAATAGGTTTTAATTTCATTATAATATCTACTAAATCTAATTCATTATTTATAACTATATCAATATCTTTATATGCTTCAGGTGCCTCACTTAAATCTATTTTTCCTTTTCTATCTATTGACCATCCTAAATGTTCAATACCATTCATAGATTTTTCAGCTTCTTCTATTGAATATTGCTTATTAAATACATTTCTACCCATTTTCCTACCAGAACCATGAGAAGCAGAGCAAAAAGATTCTTTATTACCTTTACCTTTAACTATATAAGAAGAAGTACCCATAGAGCCAGGAATAATACCTATAATACCTTTATCTACTCTAATAGCACCCTTTCTATGAACCCATACTTGTTCACCATAATGCTCTTCTAAAGAAGCATAATTATGATGAATATTTACTTCTTGTACAATTTCAACTGATATAGAATTAGTATATTTTTTAATAAGATTAAAAACTACAGATTTAAATCTTTCCATCATTATTCTTCTATTTTCTTTAGCAAATTCTAAAGCAAATTGCATAGAAGATATATAATCTTTTCCATTTTTATCATCTACGAATAAATATGGAAAACCAATTTCTTTTGTTATTTTATTAAAATAATCTGCTATTTTATATCCAAAATTTCTTGAACCACTATGTAGCATTAAACACAAATTATCTTTTTCATTAGATTGTAATTCAATAAAATGATTACCACCCCCCAATGTACCTAATTGATATTTTGCTTTTTCTATTTCTTCTACTATTACAGGAATATCATAAATATAATCAGGTGGATTATCTAATAAATAACTTGACTGAGGTTCTGAATGATGTGCAAAACCCAATGGGATAACTTTTTTTATTGTTAATAACATTGTTCTTAATAAATTACTATCTACTGTATTAATAGATTTAATTAATGAAATTGGAATATTTGTTTCTATAAACGCCATTCCACAACCAATATCTACACCTACAGAACTAGGAATTATAGCATTCTTTGTAGCTATAACACTACCTATAGGAACATCGCAGCCTACATGAGAATCTGGCATTAAACTAATATGATCAAAAACAACATCTATATTAGCAAATGTCTTTGCTTGTTCTATAGTTTCTTTATCTATTAAAGATGCCCAATTAGCAATTGGTACTTTTGTATCACCATCGTTTATCCAATTCATATTACTCCCTTTCTAATTTTGTTTTTAAAACTCTAGCCTTTGCCAAGTCATCTAAAGCTTTATTAAGATTTAATCTATATTTAGATCTATCTTTTTCTGTTAATTTATTAATTTTTAAAGCTCTTTTTATAGAATCTATTTTAAAAATTATAATATCAATTGTCTCGTTTATATTCTTAAGTCTTTCAGAATTGTTCATAATTAATTCCTATTTAAATCTCTTTTAATTTCATATCTTAAATATTCTTCATATTCTTTAGATTCACACATTCCCTTTGAAGGATTATCAGAAATTTTAGCTACATTTAAACCATTACATAAAACTATTTTCATAACTAATTGAAGTGCCTTAACACCAACATCATTAGTTAAATTAGTACCTATACCAAAAGAATATAAAATTCTACCATAACAATATTCAGCTAATTTAATAGCAATAGGAATATCTAATCCATCACTAAAAACTGCACTTTTAGTTAATGGATTAATATTAAGTTTTACATAATGATCTATAAATTTATCAACCCATTTAAATGGATCATCTGAATCGTGTCTTCCTCCATCATATAATTTTGCAAAATACAAATCAAAATCTTTTAAAAATTTATCAAAACCTAATGTATCAGTTAGTGCTATTCCTAAATCTCCCCTGTATTCATCTGCCCATTCTTTTAATATAAAAGATTGACTATTTATAGGACGAGGTCCTAACGCTTGCCCTGCTTGAAATATTTCGTGAGCCATAGTTCCTATTGCTTTTATATTATACAAAATAGAAAAAAGTACATTACTTGTACCAATAAATACATTTTTAGGTAATTTATTACAAAGTGTAGCTATAACTTCTTCTTGCCATATAAAATTAAATCTTCTTCTAGTTCCAAAATCTGCAAAAGAAAAAGTTTTTTCAGTTTTTTTTATAAAATCTAAAATTATATCTATTTTATTATTTAATTTTTTTCTTCCTTCAGAAAAATCTAAGTTTTTAAAATTATTTCTAGTATATATTTCTTCTATAATAGCTAATATATAAGTTTCAAACATCATAACATAAAGCCAAGGCCCTTCAGCTTCTATTTGAAGTTCCCCATTACTATCTATATATACTTGTATCCATTTTCTATTTAATTGAAATAAACTTAAAAAATAAATAAAATCTTCTTTCATAAAACGAAGTTTTTTAATATGTTCTAATTCAAAATTTTGAAATTTTAATGTACATAACCAATCTATTTCAGTATTAATTTCATTAATATATTGAGATAAGTCAATTCCTTTTGTTCTATTTTTAAATTTATATTTTGATGTAACACTAGAAAATTTATGATATATAAATTGTAACATAGTTAATTTATATAAATCAATATCTGTTAAAAAATTTATTATATGACCATTATTTAATATATTATCTGATATTTTAGATACAAAATCCATAATTATTATTTTTCCTCATAAATAGAAAATTTTTCTAATTCTTCTGTTTTGTTTATAATAAAAATTTTTTCTTTTCCTATTTCTTTAATTGTATTAATTGCTTCTATTTCTGTTTCTTTAGAAACAGCTCTACAAGCAGCTAAATTTAATATAACAAAAAAACCATTTTTAAGCAACTGTTCTACAGTTATTTTAACACAATAATCAGTAGCTAACCCACCAACTATACAAACATATATATGATTTGCATTTAACCATTCTATAACACCTGTACTCATTTTTTGATGAAGATCATGATAACACATACCATATGGATGCATATCTAATTCTATGCCTTTCCATACAAAATAATCATAATCAATAACTTTAGGTAAACCTTCTATTAATTTAAAACCAAAAGTTCCTGGTATACCATGAACTTTCCATCTAATATCTAAATTTTCATAACCTGAAATTTCTGAAAATTGTGGATTTTTATCAGTATCTATCCATAAAGATGCCATAGAATGAGCATCTTTACTTCCTATTCTCCATTTTGCTTTCTTTGCTTGCTTATTTAAGTCATCTACAATTAAATTTCCTTCAGGTACAGGTAATTCACCCATACATAATGGAGTAAAACAATTTTCTGCATCAACATCTAAACTTACAATTTCATTAATTTTAAATAAAATATTATTAATTTTTAAACCAATATACTTTTTCATAATTATATCTTTCTATTCTAAATTTTAACATTTATTTTCATATATGGTGTATTAAAATATTTTCCATAATCTTCACTATCATCAATCATTATATCTATATTATTTAATAAACAATATGCGCTTTTAATTCTATTCCATATATTAATATCTATCCAGGGATTTTCAGAATTATCATAACAAATTTTATAACCTACATTTTTACAATGTGTTATTATTGAAAATAAATGAGTATAAGACATATTATAAGAATTAATTTTTTTAATATATTCTTCTGTTATTTCTTTACCAGTAATTATATGAATTTCAT
>JALNZQ010000252.1 GCA_023229165.1 Methanothrix sp. | reverse complement strand
TCTTCCCATACCCCTTTGAAAAGAGAGACCGAGGAGATTGCAATACGAGTAATAACAACAGAATTGCAGTCTGCAGAGGGTGCGACGCAAGCGCAGGGGCGGGCGCGTGCCTGACGGATGGCAGCGCTCGTTACCCGGATGAAACACGGATAAGGCCACTCGGGCCGGAATAGAATTAGTCACACAATCGAGGATTCATGGATAAAAACTGGACATCGCTGAGCGCCTGGCCGGTTCGATTCAGCTTGATGAGAATGAAGCGACTGCGACAGGCAATGAGAAGCACCCCGACCCACTTGGTGAATGCCATAGCCCGGTTGATTCCGCTCGCCTTTGGCAGAGCCAGAATCCTGGAAAGGGCGACTACACCATAGAGCGCTCTTATGTATGTGATCTTGGAATTGACGAGATATTCCAGCGAATCGAGAGAATGAAGAAAGAAAAACTGGAGACTGCAAAAGATGACCGGTGATATTTCGAGTGACAAGACCGCAGCTCGCAGGCAATCCAAGACTCGTCAGTTCTACGGCTTTGTGGGCGAAACCAATTACAATGAGGCGTTTATTGAAGAGCTCTCTTGCGATTGGGAAGAGAGTGGCTATGAGGGCTGCGATATTCCACTGCAGCTAGATGAGCGGATCGTCGTCGATCCCAGGATCGCCCATGGCAAGCCTGTCGTACGAGGAACGCGGGTGCCTGTGGCCGTCATCCTGGGCGCGCTGGCATCGGGCATGCAGATCGATGAGACTGCCCGGGAGTATGGGATAGAGCAGGAGGATGTACGAGCGGCGATCGGGTACGCGGCCAGGATCGTCTCTCAAATAGCTATTTAATCCGAGCAGATCAATTGAGATATACAGCTATGCCAGAGCAGATGGAATCCCTCCAGAATAAGGAAGAAGAGATGGGCAAAGGCCTCACGGCTGAGCAGCGCAGGCATCTGGAGAAGAGCCTAAAAGAGAATGATGAGCTGATGAGATGCCTGGCCGAGATGTGAAGGTCAGATCTCTTCTGTATTCTCTCTGAGCCATTTTTCAATTGCGTCGAGCGTGCAGTTGTATTCGGCGACTGTGCAGAGAAGGCTGCAAATACTTTCTTTGCTGGCAGATATGCATAGGCCGTTCATTCTCAGAATGTTGTCTGCTACCTGAAATCCTGTTCTCTTCTGACTGTCGTTGAAGGGATGAAGGGCGATCAGATGAAGAGCTAAAGCGGCCTTCTTAAAGTGGTTGGGCTCATCATTGATCCTGTCGACGAGATTATCGATGGTGCCCAGGCACAAGATGCCCGGCAAGCCGCCATAGCGCTGGATAGTGGTGTCGTGGATCTCGATTATCATCTCAGCAGTTAGCTCGATCATTGGGCAGGATCTCCAGCGGGTGTGAATACAATTGCATTGGCGGAGAACATATTGGTTTCGATTGAGAAATAACTGGCAGGTGACCGATTTGGAGGTTGTGATTCGAAAAGGTGGATTGTTAGAGCTTCCCAGCCCAATATTATCTGAGATAGGTCTTTGTGAAGGGAAACGAGTAGCTCTAAGCGTAAAAGATGGAGAGATACATATCAAGCCGTTAAAGAGCCTCACTGAGCAGCTCATTGGTTCGATCAAATTAGATGATCAAAAACTGATCGAAGAGATAATTGAATCAGATGATTGGCTGCGATAAGCTCCCGCGGGAGCGCGCTTGCTGGCGTGCGGGCGCGTGCCTGGGGGTGCTCTGCCGGGCCCCTTATCGGGCAGAATGTGCCCGGACGGACACAGTCCAGGGGGCTGGGTTTTAGGAGTTGCTGGCAGAAGGACCGGGAGATTGTGCGAGATGGAAAGAGTATGCGGATCTGTGTCGCTCAATTCCTTGCCGACTGCTTACTTAAAAAATCCCCAAATACCACAAATCATTAAAGCAAAGAGAACACAAAATGGTGTCAACATGATAGACGCGGTGATGGTTGAGGAGGGCCTCCTAATTCCAAATAGCCTTCTCACAAAGCTTGGCACAGAAAATCTCGAAGTCTTGACCAGAGGCCGAGAGATCGTGATCCGGCCAAAGAGCAAGATCAAGCAGTATTGCGGCTTTGTGGGCGAAACGGATTACGATGAGGAGTTCATCAAAGAGCTGGAGCGCGACTTTGCCGAGAGTGGAGACGTTTGAACCTACTTGAATACTCATCTTCGGATCAAATTTTCATCGACTCCAACATCTTTCTCGATTATGTAGTTCCTCACCCCGCATATTATTAGATAGCTTCAAATTTTCTACGGAGTGTTGAGAATGAGGAGATTCATGCCACCATCACTCCGGCGGTCTTGGCAGAGGTATCTCATATCTTGCTTTTAGAGACTGGTGCAGTAATATTAAAAAATCATAGTCGTGATATTATAATAAATAAAATAGAATCTGATAGTCATTTTTCTCATCTCTGCCGTGATGCGGTTGATATGTTCAACGAGTTCATCAGCAAACTGGATGGCCTGCAGCTTATTCCCGTTATGCCTGAAGACTATTTCCGGGCGTCGGATCTGGCCAGGGCTTATAATCTGATGTCTTTCGATGCCCTTCATTTATCCGCAATGAGGAGATCTCGCATCAGGAACATTGCTACCAGAGATCGGGATTTTGAGCGAGTAGATGGAATCGTGATCTGGAGTCCGTGATTGGCATATTGCCGGTTCCGGCAGAGGATTCCTGTCTGCCCACCCGCGGGTGCGCGCTGCTGGCGTGCGGGCACGTGCCTGGGGCGGCGGGGCAGTCGTCGGCGGAGATCCGGGGGATTGGGTGAGCGGCGGCGGGCCTTGAACCTCATTGATTAGGAAATCTATTTTTAGAGGCCAAGCATAATAGTAAAATCGTGGTGAGATAAATGGAAGTTCTTGTTAAGAAAGGCGGGATAATTGAGATTCCTAATTCCGTTATGGCCGAGCTGGGCATAAGTGAGGGCAAAAAATTATTTCTGAATGTAAAAGATGGAAAGATACTCATCAATCCGGCCAAGAACATTGCGGAGAGATTAGCAGGCTCAATAGCACTGGATGATGTAGAGCTCATTGATGAAATTGTCGAATCTGAGGATTGGCTGTGATAAATCCACTGGAAGCACTGCCTTTATCTTCTGAGGTATTTATCGATGCAAATATATTTTTATATCATATAATGAGGCGTCCCAAGTTCTTCCCGCATTGCCATGATTTTTTTACTGCAATTGAATCAGGGGCATATAATGGATTCACATCAACTCTTGTGCTTAATGAGGTGCTTCACAAACTAATTCTCGCTGAAGTCACAAATACCTATGGTCTTCGCTCAGAACATGATGCCGCGAATGTATTGAAGCAAGACCCTGCGAAAATCAGGGGACTCTCTCAGGTCTGGAAGAACTATTCTGATATCAAGGAATATCCAATCATAATTTGTAGTTGCGATAAGTCCGTGCTTGATATGGCAGTTGATCTCTCGAATAAATATGGGCTCTTAATATCCGATGCCACTCACCTGGCGGTCATCGAGTCAGAGGGTATTTCCAATATCGCTACCAATGACGCCGATTTTCAGCGGTTAAATGAAATTAATGTCTATAAACCATGAATGAAAGAGTCTGGACGGGCAGTTTGATCCACCAGTCAATAAATTAGGCAATTGCCCCGTCGGCCCCCCCTGCCCACCCGCGGGTGAGCTTGCATGCGTGCGGGCACGTGCCTGGGGCGGCGTGGCAGCTTTGCGGCGGAAATCCGGGGGAACGGGGGAAGGGCGCGGTCGGGCCCTTGCCTGGGGGACGAACGCCGGTCCGCAGACGGCCCGATGGCCTGGCCGCAGGGGCAAGGGCGCTGGGTCTTTGGAACCCTGGAAATCTAGGGGGCAGAGGAATGAAGCGCCGCCTAATGATGGCAGAGCTAGATGCGCGGCGACAAATTATGAATAGTCGGGCTCACAGCTTTCCGCAATTTCTGAGATAAATT
>JALNZQ010000041.1 GCA_023229165.1 Methanothrix sp. | reverse complement strand
ACTCCATCAAAGTTTACTTGCATTAACCTTTTATGCCAGCATGCATTTCTTTGCAGCCATGAAGCTTCCGGGTACGGCGACGCAAGAGGAGAACATCTCCATCGCCATGGGAAAGCTGAACATAAAGAGCGGCCAGGTCTTTTTGGACATAGGCTGCGGCTCGGGGGCCGTATCCCTGGCCGCTTCCCGCTACACGGACCGGATCTACGGCATCGACCGGCGAGAGGAGGCAGTGCAGATGTGCAGAGCCCGAGTCAGGGGGGAATTTTTCCAGGGTGAGGCGGCCGCCCTTTTGCCCGGCCTTCCCAGAGTAGATAAATGTTTTATCGGCGGCACACGCGACATCGATGAGTTTTTGCCTCTTCTCCTGGAGAAGGCCCAGCCAGGCTGCATAATTGTGGCCGACCTGGCCCGCCTGGGCATAGCCGCCCGTCTGGCGCGGCTGATGAAAGAGGCTGGAATATTTCAGGAGCTTATCCAGATTCATATCGCAAGGGGCTACGATTTAGGGGGGGACATAGCCCTGAGACCGGTAAACCCCATCTTCATGGTGATTGGTAAATGTTGATCGGCATCAGCCTTGGACCGGGCGACCCGCAGCTTATGACAATTAAAGCCGCAGCAGCCCTGAAGAACTGCACAAAGGTCTTTGTGCCGGGAGAGATGGCCTCAGAGTTAGCTCGGCCCTACTGCAGTCCCGAGATCTTGCAGTTTCCCATGATCGAGGACAAAGAGGAGCTGGAGAGAATCTGGTACAAGAATGCCGACACCGTGGCAGAGGCTGCAGCCGCCGGCCAGGCCGGATTCGCCTGCATCGGCGATGTCAATACCTTTTCCACCTTCAGCCACCTGGAGAGGGTGATCCGCAAAAATCATCCCCAGATTGAGATCCAGACCATTCCCGGCGTGGGCGTGGTGCCCACCCTGGCCTCGCGCTTTGCCGCACCACTGGAAGGGTCCTTTGAGGTCTCGGACGGCTCGCCTGTGCAAACGGTGATAAGGATAAAGGCCACCCGTCCCAGGAAGCTGGCAGAAGAGCTTCGCGCAAGGGGTTTTGATGAGTTTGTGCTGGGAACAATGCTCTGCACTGCACAGGAAAGCATCATCCGAGATGAGATGCCGGAGAGAAGCGACTACTTTTCCGTTCTCTTAGCCCGGAGGCGAATATGAAGCTTTACTTTGTGGGGGCTGGCCCGGGAGACCCGGATCTCATCACCGTCAAAGGGAAAAGGCTCCTCTCGGAAGCGGACCTGGTGATTTATGCCGGATCTCTGGTCAATCCCGCCCTACTGAAAGGCCTGAAAGCGGAGACGATGGACAGCAACGGCGTCTCTCTGGAAACAACCACTGCCAGGATCATCGCCGCCCTGCGCTCCGGGAAGAAAGTGGTGCGACTGCACAGCGGCGACCCGTCGCTCTACGGCGCCATACTCGAGCAGATGAAGCCGCTGGAAGAAGCGGGTGTGGAGATAGAGGTCGTGCCCGGCGTCTCCTCCCTCTTTGCCTCGGCAGCTGCCTTGAAAACGCAGCTCACGCTGAAAGGAGTCTCAGAGTCCTTGATTGTGACAAGACCTGCCGGCACCACACTGGAAAAGGACGAGCTGGCAGCTTTGAGCCGCCACAACACGACTATGGCCATATTCCTCGGCATTGATAAGATCCGGGACATTGTAGATAACCTGGACCGACCAGGTGACACTCCCGTAGCCGTGATCTATCATGCCTCCTGGCCGGATGAGAGGATTTTGCAGGGAACCCTGGCTGATATAGCCGAAAAGGTAGAGTCGGCCGGCATAAGCAAGAGCGCCCTCATCTTGGTTGGCGGCGTGGTGACAAGAACCGGATTTCGGAGGTCTCACCTATACAGAGATCGGTAGCCGTTCTGGTCTTTCCCAGAGACCGAGAGAAAGCTGAGAAGATAGCCTTGGCTTTGCAGGAGCGCTACTCACCCACCATTGTCCTTTACGAGAAAGAGAAATTGGAGATGATGCTGGAGAGATACGAGCTGGTGGTGGCGGTCATGGCGGTGGGAATCGTTGTGAGAATGCTTTGCCGCCGCCTTATGGATAAGTGGACGGACCGGCCTGTGGTGGCAGTAGATTCTTCTCTCTCCTGCGCCGTGCCGGTTGTGGGAGGCCATCACGGAGCCAATGATCTGGCCCGCTTCCTGGCGTCTCAACTCGGCCTTTATGCGGCCATCACCACCGCCACCGACGCCTCCGGCCGGCCCTGCCTGGAAGAGGTGGCCGCGGGCCTGAAGGCCGCCGTCGTCAACAAAGAGTCCTCCAAGGCCGTCAACCTGGCTTTCCTCAAAGAAGACGTTCCCGTCTTGAGGCTGAAGGGGCCCAAGATTGTAGTAGTGGATGAGGATGTGGCCGTCTTGAAAGAGAGGGGCCTGGTTGTGGGCATCGGCTCCAGGAAGGGTGTGAGCGCCCCGGAGGTGCTGCAGGCCATTGATGAGGCACTAAAAGAGGTGGGCAGAAGGCGAGATGAGATCGCCATCCTGGCCACTGCCTGGCTGAAGAGCGAGGAAGAAGGCATGCTGCAGGCAGCAGACATCCTGGGAAAGGAGATGATTTGCCTCACCAAGGAAGCACTCAATTCTCAAGCACCCGGCACACCATCGCGGGCCCGGGACCTGGGCCTTAACGGCGTGGCCGAGCCGGCCGTCCTGGCCCTGGCAACAAAACTCATTTTTCCCAAGAAAGCCTACGGGAGGGTAACAGTTGCCATCGGAGAATAGACTCTCCATTGTGGGCATCGGCCCCGGCTCGCCTGGGCTTCGCACCGCCGACGCTACAAACGCCATTCGCCTGGCAGACTTCGTGGTCGGCTATAAGCCCTATCTGGATCTGATCAGCGATCTCTTGCCGGGAAAGCAGGTCTTCTCCAGCGGCATGGGAAGAGAGGTGGATCGAGTCGCTGCAGCGGTCGATCTCCAGGAGCAGGGGTCTGTGGCCCTGGTGAGCAGCGGGGATCCCAATGTCTACGGCATGGCCGGCCTCGGCCTGGAGCTGGCCGCGCGGCCTTCCGCAGTCGAGATTGTGCCCGGTGTCACCTCTTTTACTGCCGCCTCCTGCTGCGCAGGCCTCGCTTTTCGCGAGTGCATGGCCGTGATCAGCCTCAGCGATCTGCTCACACCCTGGCCGCAGATAGAGGGGCGCCTTCGCCTGGCTGCCGAGACGCAGATGCCCGTGGCCCTCTATAATCCCAAAAGCAAGAGGCGCGACTGGCAGCTTCTGCGCGCTTTAGACATTTGCGGGACCAGAGATGTCCTGGTGGCAAAAAACGTCGGTCGCGAGGCAGAAGAGATCTTTTACACGAGCTCGCAAAAGCTGATTGAAGAGGAGAGCCTGCGAGAGAGGATCAATATGACCTCTTTGGTCATTATCCTTGGCCGGGGTGCTTTCAGAGGAAAGGCTTGTCAAGAGGCAGCCGTAAACCTGGTGGGCATCGGCCCGGGCGATCCCGGCAATCTGACCCAGGAAGCCGGAAGCATCTTAAGAGCCTCGCAGAAGATCTACGGGGCACAAAGATACCTGCAATTGATTGGTGACCTCTCTTCAGCCCAGAAGGTCGCTCACAGCGGCCCCTGCCCGGAGAGGATGGCCGCCCGCCTAAAGGAGGCAAAACAAATGGCCGCAGCCGGCGGCAAGACATCCATCCTCACGGGCGGCGACCCGAGCATCTTCAGCTCCGGCTGGAGAATCCTGGATCCCGCTGCGGGCGTCCCGGTGCACATCTCTCCCGGTGTCAGCGCTTTTTCCTCTGTTGCCGCAAGAGCTGGCGCGCCTCTGGTTAACGACTTCGCCCTTCTCTCCTCGGCCCATGATCCGGCGCGACTCTGTGCTCTGGCAGGTGCAGGCTTTGCCGTAGTGGCCTACAATGTAAAAGGGCAGGAGATTGCCCCTCTGCTGGAAGGGGTAGACCCAATGCGACCCGTTGTATTGGCCCAGGATGTGGCCCGAGAGGGAGAAAATATCATGATTCTCACAGCAGAGGATCTGCTGGCCGCAAAGCCGGCTGGTTTTCGCTACACCCTGCTTGTCGCCTCCGCCAATTCCCACATAGAAGAGGGAAGGATAATCACCAAACGAGGATATGAGAGCAAATACTGCTACTAGAGTTATTCGAGCTGATTTCCTATGATGGAAGATTACACGGATATTGGGGCTACAACCCCCGAGGCCCTGGAGATAAGCAGAAAAAGCCGGCGGATCATCTCGGAAATGATTGGAGATGACACCTTCGAGGATAAGATCAAGCAGAGATGTGTCATTGCCACCGGCGATCCCAGCGTGGCCGATATTTTAAGATTTCATGGCCGGCCGGGTGAAGCAGGCCTGCAGGCCCTGGAGAAGGGAGCGCCCATTTTCGTGGACATAAAGATGGTGCAAGCAGGTGTTTTAAAGAAGGGCCATAATAGCCCCATTGAGACCTTTATCGGCCAGGGAGATGATCTGGCGGTGACGCAGGGTATTACCCGCACCTCGGCCGGGGTCATGGCCTTGCAGGAGAAGCTCTCAGGATCCATAATAGTAATAGGAAATGCGCCTTCTGCTCTTCTCACGCTGTGCGACCTCATTGAGTCGAGAAAGGTCTTGCCACGACTGGTCATAGGCACAGCCGTGGGCTTTGTCAATGCAGCAGAGAGCAAAGAGCGACTAAGAGAGATCGATGTGCCGTCCATATCCACGGCAGGCACGCGCGGAGGCACCAGTATCGCCGTCGCGGCCATAAACGAGATCATAAATACTTATGCCCGAGCTAAACACTGAAACCGGCAAATATACCGTCAAGGATCCGGTCACCGGCTTTGCCATTCCCGCTTCCTGGATCCAGCTCTGCCCAGATCCTCAGGCACTCCAGAAGATCCAGAGCGGCAGATGGGTCATCCTCTCCAGCGGCCTTCTTTGCAGACGCGGCCTGACCACAGGAACGACCGCAGCGGGAGCCTGCAAGGGAGCAGTCCTCTCCCTGAAAGGATCGGTCCATAACCTGGAGGTCGCGACCCCGGCCGGCATCCCCGTATCCTTACCAGTCGTGGCCAAGGGTGGCTTTTGCATAGCCGTTAAAGATGGCGGCGACCATCAATTCGATGTCACAGCCGGCCTGGAGATTGCGGCCCAGGCCAGGCCGGCAGAGGAGACGACTCTCGCCGCAGGAAAAGGAGTAGGCAGAATTTTAGCCAGGGGACTATGCGATGAAGTGGGAAGGCCCGCCATTAGCCCGTCGGCCCGAGAGCAGATCATGTTGGCCATCCGACAGGCGCTGCAAGAGACGGGCCTGACAGGTGCAGAAGTGGAACTGTCAATTCCCCGCGGAGAAGAACTAGCCAATAAGACCCTCAACCCCCGCCTGGGCATAGTAGGAGGTATCTCCATCCTGGGATCGACCGGCTTTGTGGAACCCTGGAATGATCACTTCATCGGCGATCGGACCCAGGAGCTAAAGGTGGCCAAGAAGGTGCTCGTTACCACAGGCAGAACGGGCCTTAAATTCGGACGCATTCTCTTTCCCAATCACAAAGCTGTGCTTATGGGAAGCCAGCTCGACCGGCTGAAATTCGAGAAAGACCAGGAGAGCATCCTCTGCGGACTGCCCGCCCTCATTCTCAAATGGGCATGGCCCCAGATCCTGGATAAAACAGGCTATGGCACTGTGGCCGAGATGGTAGAGATAGAGCCGCAGCATCGAAACATCGCCAAGGCTTTGCAGATGGCCAAAGAGAAGCTGCCTGAAACTCGCATCGTTCTGCTGCACAAAGATGGAAGCATCCTGGCAGATGTGCCATAATAGATAAATCATAACGCTGGCAAGAGAAACAAGGCAAATATGGAGCAGGCAAAATCATGATCATAGTAGGAGTAGGAGCCGGCCCGCAGATGCTGACAGCACAGGCAGCTCAGGCCGTAGCCCAGGCCAGGCTCATCTACGGATCAAAGAGAGCCATCGATCTGGTCAGAGAGCATATAAATCCGGGCAGCACAGTCAGAATCATTGAGGACTACAAGAAGCTGCAAGATCTTGCGGAGGACGCAGTGGTTTTAAGCACAGGTGACCCTATGCTCTCCGGCCTGGGATATCTCAAAGGCAGGGTAATCCCCGGCATCTCCAGCCTGCAGGTGGCCTGTGCCCGCCTAAAAATCAGCCAGATTAATGTCGTTCCCATCACAGTGCATGGCCGCAGCCTAGACCCGGAAGCCATAGCCTTTGAACTGCGCCGGGGAAAATGCGTCTTTCTGCTAACGGATGACGGCACAAACCTGCAGAGTCTCTGCCGATATCTGGAATCGTTGGGCCTGCATAGGGAAGTGGCCGCTCTCACCGACCTGGGCTATCCGGAGGAAAGGATCGACCGGGCCAATACAGCCTGCCCGCCCCAGGCTCCCGGCCTGTCCTGCGTTTTCATAGGCGATTTCTAAGGATTACAGCTCTTACAGGGGAGATAGCCCTGCCCCTCTGCATCCTCGACACTCTGGAAGTAGATGCGGTTCTCCGGCTTTATCTTGAGAGCATAGCGACAGTCCAGACGATGGTACTTTTTCGAGGTAATGCTGCCCATGAACGTTCCATTCCCCTTAGACAAAGTCGTTGACGCCTGCAAAGAGCCACCCGCACTGGTGGATGCCCTCTTTGCCATAACAGCAGGATCCTCCTTTCCCGCCACATCATTTGAGATCTCTTCTTGCACAGTGCTCTTTTCTTTGGGCCGCACATCCTCATTTTCTTGCCCGGAGACCTCTTCATCCAGCTCCACCGGCCATGGTACTTGCTCGAATACCGGCTCTTGCCCGAACACAAGGCTGACTCTCCTGCTCTCTTCAGCCAAAACGCCTTGGGGACCCTTGGCCTCCAAAGTGCAATCATATTCTCCAGCCGGAATTTTTACATTCTTGGTGATCTCAAAGCTGTGATCCCGGTTCGGATCGAGCTGCATCAGCAGGTATTTGGTGTTAAATAGCACTCTCTCTCCCTGACAAAGGGAAGCATTGAGCATGAGATAAGCAAGCGAGCTATTGCCGGGGAGCATAATATTGCCCCGCACACCAAAAAGATCGCTTCGTAGTTCTGCATCAAAATCCATCTGCAAGCTTGGATTTGCCGGTTGATCTTGTGGCATAGAAGGCGTCACAGAGAGCTCGGGAGACTGCTCCAGGCAGCCCGTCATGCAGAACAACGCCAGGATAAGAGGAAATAAAACTAGAGGTATACCACACTTACTAAAGAAATTTATTACCAATTGATCAACCCCTTTATTTCCAGTGGAGATCCGGGAATTTCGGCATTTGGGCCGAGATAAAACGAAGATATGAGAGATCACTCCTGCAAGGATCGGAACACCCGCAGCAATCCTTCCAGGCAGTCCAGTTGCTTTTTCAGCTTATCCAGATCAGGTCCATCATCCAGAGCTACCGTGAGCTCTCGCAGCCTCTGCAAGAGAGAAGCACGTAGATTGCCTATCGCAACCCTCAATTCTTCATCATCATTTTCCCCCCTCTCCTGCAAATGTGCGCGATCAAAATTTGATTTTTCGTCCAATTCTCTCTCAGGTAAGCCTGAAGGCTGCGCTCTTGCCGGCGAATTAGGTTCATCGGCAAAAGAACAGACAGGACAGACGACCTCACCCTGACAACGAAAAAGAGGTGCGCCACAGTCATGATGTGTGGCCAACATAGTGCAGCCCTTCTCCAGAAGCCTGGTTATCTTGCTAAGAACTTCATCCTCATCCATGTCTCATCACCTACGTGCCACATACGTTTAAATACAACGACCATATCATCACTCCTCAACTGATTAAGACGAATATCGTCATTAACCTTTTTCCCAGAAACATGGGTGGTGATTCTACGACAGCTGAAAATGTCCTTAAGCAATGCGTTGAGGTACTAGAACGTATTATGAGCGATGATGCCGTACCGAGGAACATCAGGCGCTCCGCAGAGAACGTCAAATCTATCCTCATGAACGAGAACACAAGCGAAGCAATCAAGGCCGCATCTGCCATCTCCATACTTGACGAGATAAGCAATGATCCCAATATTCCTCTTCATACCAGAACTTTGATCTGGAATGTTGCCAGCCAGCTCGAGACCATACCCGTAGCTTAAAGCTTCTGTTTCCATATACTGGCTATTCTGAGATAAAGAGCAATCATGGCAAGAAAATGCATGGATCAAGAGAGACCGTATGGTTTCCAATGGAACCTCAGTTTCTCTGCCTGCTAACTTGTTAGCTGAATGCTAAATCGATCTATGCAAATCGATCTTGTCCTCTAGATTCATGTTATCAAGACTTATGTTAGCTGGTCCCTCGCGAAATAGTTTATGACAGCTGATTTTAGCCTCTCTATTGAGTCTCATTTTTCCATTAATTGGGATCGTTCCCCTTGAATGGTAATACAGGTCCAAAACTTAACGCAGTGAAACAGCGGCTGCGCACTCGTGCAGCAAGCTGCTGGGTATTCATTTTAAAATAAATAGAAGATCGTTAAATGAAAAAAATGGACCTCCTTCGCGATGTGCGACAGCCAATTTTCCGTATCAATCAAAATTAATTAAAGAGATACTAAGACTAAGAGCATCTCAGGTAAGAAAAAACGTAATGCATTGGTTCTAATAATAATGATAATAAGCACTGCTCTTACTACAATAAAGCTTATATACAAATAAAATCAACCATACAACATGCCTTTTTTATTTCATTATCAATCATGAGAAAATACGCTTTTTTATGTCGCGTTCCACTGGAAACCATGGGGTGAGGGCCGAAGTTCCACTGGAAATACAGGGGTGTTCACCATAACTCTTAATATCCCCCAAGACCTAGAAAATTTGTTCGAGGGGAATTATCTTGATATCTATTTCGAAAGGGTTATTTGCCGATTTATTGGCGCAAGGAGGCATATTTCAGTCCAGAGATGTCTTGCGTCCTACTTATACACCAAGCGAACTGCCTCATAGAAACGAGCAGATCAACGGTCTGGCATCTATTTTAGTTCCTGCGTTAAGAGGAGAAACCCCCTCCAATGTTCTTATCTACGGAAAAACAGGTACCGGTAAAACTGCTGTTGCCAAGTACGTAGGAAAGGAGCTGGAAGAAGCTAGTTTTGGAGATATGAAGTGTACTGTGATCTACATTAACTGCGAAGTGGTAGATACTCAATATAGAATTCTGGCTCATTTAGCAAGGCACTTTGATAAAGAGATCCCAATGACCGGCTGGCCTACTGATCAGGTCTATGCAGAATTCAGAAATGCTGTGGATGAAGAGAAACAGGTCGTCGTGATAATGTTAGATGAAGTGGACAAGCTGGTAAGAAAAGGAGACGACGTTCTTTATAACCTATCTCGCGTTAACTCTGACCTGCTTCGTTCCAAGGTTAGTATCATCGGCATATCCAACGACCTTAAATTCACAGAGTTTCTTGATCCAAGAATAAAAAGTTCACTTGGCGAGGATGAGATCATCTTTCCGCCTTACAACGCAGAACAAATTAGAGATATTTTGGAGCAGAGAGCCAAGCTCTCTTTTAGTCCGGGTGTTCTTCAAGAAAGCGTCATACCATTATGTGCCGCTTTTGCGGCCCAAGAGCATGGAGACGCTCGTAAAGCTCTGGATCTCTTGCGCATATCCGGAGAATTAGCCGAAAGAGCCCGCTCTTCTATTGTAGCCGAGGAGCATGTACGTTCTGCTAGAGAAAAGATTGAGCAAGACCGAGTAGAAGAGGTTATCAAGACTCTGCCCACTCAGTCCAAGCTAGTACTCTACAGTATTGTTTTATTAGAGGAACAGGGAACAAGGAACATCACGACCAGTGCCGTTTACAATATGTACAAACAACTCTGTCCTTTGGTTGAGACTGACTTTTTGACCCATCGTAGGATAACGGATCTCATCGCAGAGCTGGATATGCTGGGCATATTGCATACAATTGTGATCAGCAAAGGTCGATACGGCCGGACCAAAGAGATCACTCTCAGTGTTTACTCCGGCAAGCTCAAGGCTACGCTGCAACAGGATTACCGGCTGAAGGTCTTGGGCAGCGTCAATGTGCCCCAGCAAGCTCGACTAGGTCTCTGACTTCAGAGGTTGAATCTGATAGAGGTCATAACGTGGAGCTTCGTATCTCCACACTTTTCCAATCGTTCATCTTCGGGTGATGGATAGCATTGCCAGAGAAGCTCGTGTATGTATTGGGCTGATAACCGGTTTAGTGCGGCTTGAAGAAACTATAAAATTATAAAATAAGGAAACATTTAGATACTTTGAAGGCGACTTTGGGCTTGAGTGAAGGAATGATCTTGAGGATATGCCTTGTGCTGGTGATAATTCTAACAGCAGTGGCGAACGGGGCAGTTTTGGGTAATGTCCAGTCTTTTTCTGAATCCTTTCCGCTGAGGGAGATCTCGGCTCAAGAGGTCATAGCAAACGCAAAGAATAGCCTTGTCGTCTATGACCATGTAATCATCAAAGATGATTTGTTTTTAAATAGCGATCAGCAACATCCCATAAGAATAACAAATTCAATATTCAGGGATAACGTAAGCTGCAAAGGTATAACGTTTTATGGCGATGTGGATTTCGAGAATACTACTTTCCAAAGAAATGCTGTTTTTAATGAAACAGAATTCATAACTACGGCAAATTTTAATGCGACTTTTTTCCTGGGAGAAGCAAGCTTTAATATGTCTCGTTTTTCGGATGGCGGAAATTTTGATTTTGCCTATTTCAATCGATTAGCCGATTTTGAAAGCGTCACGTTTGACAAATTTGCAACTTTTTATAATGCTTCTTTTATGAATGATGTTCGGTTTGCTTTCTCGGTATTCAATGGTGCTTATGCCAATTTCGAATCCGCACGCTGCATTGGTGACGTCTATTTTTACGGCAGTCAGTTTAATTCCTACGGTGCCTTCTCCGATGCGCGGCTGGGGAAAATTGCCGACTTTCATGCAACAAAGTATTCAAATGGTGTAGGATTTCTCCGAACGCAATTTTCTGGACCGGCCAATTTTGCTCGATCTCGCTTTATTGCGGATTCTATCTTTTCTCAAGCATACTTCAACGACACGGCCGATTTCTCGATTACTAATTTCGATGGGCCTGTATTCTTCAATGATACCGTATTTTGCAGTAATGCCGATTTTGATAATGCACAATTCCTGGCACCAACAGATATATCGTATGCTGCTTTTAAGGGCGATCTAAAAATGAACAGCACAAAGATCACCAGGATGGTGTTAGATGGCTCAACCTTCAGCAAGGGCTCACGCTTGTATCTGGCCAGAGCTGACATCAACCGGTTGATAGTGAGTTGGAGTCAGATACGGGATCTCCTAAGTTTTGACACTGCGGCTTACCTCTCGTTGATCAAGAATTATAAGGATCTCGGCCAGAGCAACGATGCCAATGAATGCTACTATGAGTATCGATATCTAAATCAGGCCAATAAGCCGATCGGCTTTTCCAGGCTTCTGGATACGGTGGCATGGCTCACCTGCGGTTATGGGGTGCGTCCTCAATATGCGCTTTTCTGCGGAATGGTGATAATTCTCATTTTCTCCCTTATCTATTGGGCCGGCAGGGGCGTGGAAGGCTTTCACGATATTCATGGCCATCGGCTCATGGTAGCAGCCCTCTTCTACAGCACAATTGCGTTCACTGCTAATTCAAAAGGGCTTCCTCTGCGAGGGCGGTATAAATATCTGGGAATTGCAGAAGGGATTGTAGGATGGCTGCTTATGGCTCTGTTTCTGGTGACGTTAGGCAGGGTGATTATTGGATAAAAAAAAGTAATATTTTATGTTTTCTCAAAAATGCCAAGATTTATCTGCTGCTCGGCTTGCGGTTCTTTGCGTCTGCAAACGGATTAGACTCAGACTCGTTCTCGGCTAAAGATGCGTTCTCAAGTGTCCCGTTGGTCAGTGTTGCATTTTCAAGTGTTTCATTGGTCAGTGTTTCGTTGGAAAGAGTTGCATTGCTGATGGTTTCGTTCATCTGGGTGGCGTTAATCGAATCATTTGCCGCTGCTTCTTCTGTCCCGTAGGCAAGACCAAAAACTTGAGCTGCGAATACGAATAGAAGCATTGATACTATTGCTATTAAGCTCTTCATTTCTACACTCCTTTTTTGCCTCTCGTCATCCTGCCTAAAATATAAATTTTGCGTTAGCCGGGAACATTTTCGGATTTCGCGGTCCCAGCTCATCTCAGATTTGCTATATTGCAGCAAAAATGCGGCAAAAGATGTATATGTCTCAAGGAAAAACTGATAAACAATTTCTAATCCAACGAGGTGGGGAACTATGAGGCGGCAGTATCTTGCAGTAATGGCATTATTATCTCTATATGCGACTATGTTTTGCGTAATGGGGGCTGAGAATAACAGCAGCGTCTTTTTGGAGGGGGCGGAGATAAACGATAGCGGTTTTCGTCCCAATGTCGATGGATTCAGCTTTCAAAACTATGGCGATGATCCTGCAACCGTCGATCTGACCCCGACGGAGATGCAGCGCATGTTCGGAGACAGAGTTTGCGCCAGCACCGCAGGTGGCAAGTGCACACTCACCTATCCTGCCGAGCGCTGGATGAATCAGGCGGTTTCCGCTATGAAATCCGGACACTGCGAAGGCATCGCGGTCCTATCCAGCCTTATGTACTACAACGAGACAAGCCCCGGCCTATTCGGTGGGAGCAGCGTCATTGATCTCTCGTTGCAGGATGTCTTGCTGCAGCGCGAGATTGGCTACTGGTGGACCACTCAGGTCACAAGTCCAGGCGGATCGAAGAAGGTGCTGGAATCCCCTCAGGCAGTGCTGGACACTTTGGCCGGAGCCTTTGGCAATGGGTCTGGGAGCGGGGAATGGTGGGTCATGGGCATCTATCTGCCTGATGGAAGCGGCGGCCACGCGATTACCCCTTATGCTGTTGAGGATCTTGGCAATGGTACGGCCCGCATTCTGGTATATGATAATAACTGGCCCAAGGATAGCAGATTCATCGAGGTGGATACGCTCAACAACACCTGGCGCTACCTTGCATCGGCCAATCCGGATGAGCCAAACAGCCTCTATTCCGGCAACGCCAGCACCAGGAATTTGGAGATTGTCTCTCTCTCTTCGCGCCTCGGGCGGCAGCAGTGTGATTTTTGCGAGAAGGAAAGTGCCGCTGCCAATGAAAGTACAAAAAACATCCAGGTCTGGCAGAGTGGCAAGGCCCGCGCCCTGATCACGGATGAAAGCGGCCACAGAGTTGGTCTCCTGGAATCGGGCCAGTTCGTAAATGAGATCCCTGGTGCCGAGATTCGCAATCTGAAGTTTGGGCTTGCCGGCATCGGCAGTGATCATCCGCCCGTCATTCTGCTTCCTTTGGCATCGATAAATGCCTCTAGCCTGGCCATAGAAATCAGCAGCACATCCAACGGCAGCCAGAAGAATCAGGCTGATACGGCCATTATCGCTCCCGGTTTCGCCCTGGCCTCTTCCGTTCCTGACCTGGGGCAGGGCCAGAATCAAAGCATGGATCTTTTCTCTGAGGGTGAGGCATATAATGTCAGCATTGGAGCCAGCAGCCAGTTGTCACCCACAATTTCAATAGATACCGATTATCAGAGAATCACCCTAAACGGCCTGAAAATCGACCCATCCGGCAGGATCAATATCTCCATGAATCCGGCACTTGGAGCCTTCAGCATGAGCACGCTTGGCAATCTCAAGCCGGGAACTTTGCAGCTTCTCATGACCTCCCTGGACCCGGCGAGCGGGGCCACGTCCACATTTAAGAGCCTCGACCTGATGTTGCGTCCCGATGATTCCGTTTCCATGGACCTTGTCGGTTCATTCAGCGAGGCGGGTTCGCCCTCTCTTGCCATCTCCCGCAAGAACGGCGGAATGCAGGAGATGTCGCTGCAAACCGTATCGAGGAATGTGTCTGCGGATATTCCCATGGATCTACCAAAGGATATGCCCCAGGTCGCAGACACAAAGAATTTAACCAGCTCCGCGCAGACGGGATCGATCCCGTCATCCGGTAGCGATATGAGCGGAAGCGACATGAGCATGCCAAGCTCGGCCAGCATGCCCGGCATGGGAACGCCTACGTTCCCGTGAAGAGGCGCGCGTTCATGCAAAAGCGGGTACTCCAGGCGAGAGGCTGCGGTTCAATGCCGTTTAGTCTCCAAGATTCGCCTTCCAGAAAAAGAGCCGCGACTCGCTCTAGGCCTTGGCGAACCGGCTGAGCAATGAAACGATGGCGTACCCGCGCAGCACGCTACGAGGCTTCCAAGGCGCAGCTGCATGAAGCTGAAACCAAGCTATACTTTGCGATAAAAATAAGGGAAGGCATGGCCAAAGAGAGAGAGACTGCTCTATTTCTGAGTTCATGGGGCCTCAGGATCTCCAGAAACGATGTCTAATGCGTTTGACCTGTATAACCACATAGACCTTAAGGAACTGAAAGAGGCTTATTTGGCGGCCATACCACAACTGGGGGTTTAATTTGAGACGGCTCAGGCCATCCTCGGAGAGGCCATCCTGCCTGAGAAGGTGGACGTCATTCCAGCACCGAACGAGTTCAACCAGGCGATCAGCAGGGCAACGGCCCTCTAAGCTCTTTTTCCTTGGCCGCAGAACCGTTGTTCAATATTTCGCTTTCTGCTGCCAGTTCTTCTATTGCAATGAGAACATGCATTGCAGCCACCCGAACCTACTGCAGCGGAGGTTCGGGAGGGCGTAGATGATATTGCCAAAAAGATCGCTAGTGTCAATAAAAAATATTTTCATAGATGACTACATGTCAACGAGATTTCATGGGAGCGAGGCAGTACATAGCCCAACCCATAGATTGGCGAAGGAACTGTAAATAGTCATCCTGGTCAGTACGGAAATGCTTGAATACCTGTTCATAGTCCGTGTGGGTGGGATTTTCTTCGAGCCAACGTATCAGTCCATACCAATTATCCGAAATGTACCTGTCCCAGTCGTCGTAGCTGGCCCGAATGATGTATTCGAGTTCAAAGCCTTCATCCCGGATAAATTGAGTTAGTTCCGTTTCTGTATGGGTAGTTGTCTGTTTTTGGGCGTATGCCGGATGTACCTGATTGCTAAGCCAGTGGGTTTCACCGATGCCAAGGCGTCCATTCTGATGAACAGCTCGCTTCAGTACTTGAAGTGTCTGCTGGCAGCCGCCAAAAATAAAAGTTGACCCAATACATGTTGCTGCATCGAAAACCCCTTCTTCGAATACGTAATCAGCCCCATTGGAGCAAACGATTTCGATTCGGTCCGATAAACCTTTCGAAGCCAGTTTTTGCAGAGCCCTGTCGCAGAAATCCTGGGATATATCTATTCCAATGCCAGTAATACCGAATTCCTCAGCCCAGAGAGAAAGGGGTTCGGCACAGCCACAACCGAAGTCAATGACCCGGCTTCCTTTTTTCAATTTGAGTAATTTGCCAAGTTTGATGATCTTTTCAGGTGTGGAAGGGTCTAGTATTTCCATATAGCGGTGTGAGATGCTCATAATGTCAAGGAATTCCATAATTCAAACCTCCTTCGGAAAATGGTAACCTGATTAATAAAAGTGTTGGGAGACCGAAATGCCCTATTTTTGCGAAGCTTTCTAGGGAAATCGGATCCTCTCATCAACCTTCCGACAGCCGGACCGGAGAACCGCTGCCAAGATCACCCTGACCGGCCTCGTGAACCATCGCGGATGGCTCGCGAGATCGAGAGATCTAGGCCTATCATCGCGGCTGCCGAGAAGGTGCTGCCCATTGCAGAGGCGCACCTTTGAGACGGTACGAATGTGACCCGAGCCGCAGAGCGCGTGGGCCTGCATAACTCGGCTTCGGACAGGCTGGAAGATCACTATTCTCCTCACTGCTGCCGCCAATGGTATTGTATTCACCTCTTTCAGGCCGGGATGCGGAGGGAGTTCATCAAGGAGCTGAGGAGCGATAGCCGGAAAGATGCGTTTGACCTGTACAACTACATCGACCTTAAGTGGCCGAAAGAGGCGTATCTGGCGTGCATACCACAGTTAAGGATATAACATTTATACCAATGGGTTATTATGCAGATGCCGGAGGTAAATGTCCATCAAGCACAGGAGATTTGAAAAGGTTGATGGCGAAGTGATTTTCGTTGATGAATCAGGAAATCCAGACCTATCTGCGACATCCAAACGCTGAGCGAATTGGTCCGGCTTGGCTATGAGAAACGCGAGCTTGATGAATACCTGACAAAGCACCCAAATGTGCGCCAAAAGTCTCTTGAAGTGATATGCAAAGACGCTACAAAGATATTTGCAGCAGTCTTGATCAAACAGAAAGCACTTGGTACATGGACCTCCGAACGGATTGGAAATTATCTCTTTGCTCAAACATTGGTATTGGATGTAATGAATAATATGAGGATTTTAAACGAGGTGAAATGAATGGAAATCAATGATATCGAAAGGGACATCCAAAAAGACAGATCCCAACTCTCTGCATTGAATTACCTCATGATCTTTTCAAATCTAAATAGCCCCCCATCTCCAGGCAGGCCTTCTTTA